>NZ_JAUBRB010000053.1:0-50102 GCF_036701585.1 Microcoleus sp. POL10_C6
GAGGAAATCTGTTCGTTGTCATCTTACAATTTTATTCTTGAAGCCCTATTCTATGCAGCTTCATATTAAATTGGTATTACTTTTTTGAATTCTTTCTCTTCGCTTTTCTTGTCTTGCTACCCTACCCTTCGGGAACCCCTGCGGGGAACGGGAACGGCTTCGCCGAAAGTGTCCTAGCGCTTACGCGCGGCTTCGCCTAACGCGTCTTCGCGGTTCGTAAAAAAAGCCCGTGAAGCGTAGCTATCCCGCAGGGAATCGCACTTTACAAAAAAAACTACAATAAAATCCTATGCAGTTGATCGCACTTTCCGACTCTCATATTTTATCCATGCGTACCCACGCCGAAAGCGCTTATCCTGAAGAATGCTGCGGTTTGTTGCTCGGTCGAGTTACTGGCGGTGTTAAAACTTTGGTAGAAGTTTGGCCGACTGACAATGCTTGGAGTTCTGAGGCTGAAGAGAATTGGCCTGAACAAAAAGGATTGACAGAAAGACGCAGATATGCTATTAAGCCCGAAGATATGTTGCGGGCGATGAAACACGGGCGCGATCGCAGTCTGGATATTATCGGTATATATCATTCCCATACGGATTGTCCCGCAGTGCCCTCAGAGTGCGATCGGACATTGGCATGGGCCCAATACTCTTACATCATTGTGTCCGTCCGACAAGGCTGTTCAGAAGACCTCCGCAGTTGGAGTCTTGACGGAGAGGGGAACTTTCAAGCAGAGGAAATTCTCCCAGTGGAACCGACCGAGATTAAGAAATAATTAGTAAAAATAACAAACACGTAAAAATGCGAAAGATTCAGATAGGATATAATTCAAAATCTGCGCTACACACAATATCATGCTAAATCCTAATCTGGACGAGATCCAGCTCAACAAACAAGAATACGAACGCTACTCTCGCCACCTGATCCTGCCAGAAGTTGGATTGGATGGGCAGAAGCGTCTCAAAGCTGCCAGCGTACTCTGCATCGGTACGGGAGGTCTCGGTTCGCCGCTGCTGCTGTATTTAGCAGCCGCCGGTGTTGGCCGCATTGGGATTGTGGACTTTGATGTTGTAGACCATTCTAATTTGCAGCGGCAAGTAATTCATGGCACTTCTTGGGTTGGGAAACCGAAGATTGAGTCGGCTAAAAATCGGATTTTAGAAATTAATCCTTTTTGCCAAGTTGATTTGTACGAAACTCGCGTTAGTTCGGAAAATGCGATCGACATTGCCACTCCTTACGATATCATTATCGACGGTACGGACAACTTCCCGACTCGCTATTTGATGAACGACGTTTGCGTGCTTTTAAACAAGCCCAACGTCTACGGTTCTATCTTCCGATTTGAAGGACAAGCAACAGTTTTCAACTACGAAGGCGGCCCGAATTATCGCGATTTGTACCCAGAGCCCCCGCCTCCTGGGATGGTTCCTTCTTGTGCAGAAGGCGGCGTTTTAGGCGTTTTGTGCGGAGTTGTCGGATCTATCCAAGCAACGGAAGCTATCAAAATTATCTTGGGTCAAGGCACTACTTTGAGCGGCAGATTGTTGCTTTACAATGCCTTAGATATGACTTTCCGGCAATTGAAACTGCGGCCTAATCCAGTGCGCCCGGTAATTGAAAAGTTAATCGATTACGAAGAATTCTGCGGCATTCCTCAATCAAAAGCGCAGGAAGCAAGTCAGCAAACGCAAATTCCTGAGATGACTGTCACGGAACTTAAGGAGTTAATCGACAGCGGTGCGAAGGATTTTGTATTGTTGGATGTTCGGAATCCCAATGAGTATCAAATTTGTCAAATTCCTGGGTCGGTTTTGGTTCCTTTGCCGGATATTGAACACGGCGCAGGTGTCGCTAAGGTCAAGGAATTGTTGAACGGCCATCGCTTGATTGCACACTGCAAAATGGGCGGGCGTTCTGCGAAGGCTTTGGGGATTTTGAAGGAAGCTGGAATTGAGGGGATTAATGTTAAGGGCGGGATTACTGCTTGGAGTGAAGAAGTAGACCCATCTGTACCTCAATATTAAGCTCAATCTTTTTCTGGGGCGGGTTTAGCTAATATCACGAGATACAAGCGAGTAGACTCTGGTCATTAGTGTCAACTTACGCTGAAAAACCTTTGTATCTTTCGTTCACAGCCGAGTCTAGAACCCTCTAAATTCCCCTTTTTTGAGGGGAATTTGACCTTTAGTAGTGAAGCAGGACACGGCAATGCCGTGTCCCTACAAAAAACGCAGATTACCCCAACCCTTCAACTAACAGATTCCGGGCACTTTCCAACGCTTCCTGCAACTTACTTGCATCGCGTCCCCCAGCTTGCGCCAAATTAGGCCGCCCGCCGCCTTTTCCGCCGCAAATTTGAGCAATTCCCCCGATAAACTTGCCAGCTTGCAATCCTTTCTTATTGACTTCTGGACTAAAAGCAGCCACCAAACTTACCTTGTCCGGTTCAGGAATTGATGCCAAAACAACCGCAGCATTTCCTAACTTTTGCTGCAATCTTTCCGCCGCAGTTTTCAGCGCTTCTGTATCTACATCTCCCAATTGGGCGACAATGATTTTGAACTCCCCGATCGCCTCCGCCGCACTCAGCAACTGGTCGGATTTTGCGATCGCCAATTCCGACTTGACAGCAGCCAAATGTTTCTGAGTATCCTTCAACTCATTCTGCAAATTAGTAATCCGGTTCGGCAATTCTTCGGGCTTCGCCTTAAATCGATCGCCCAAATCACGCACCACCTTATCCCGCACATTCAAATAGTCCAAAACAGCTTGACCGGAAACCGCTTCAATCCTGCGAGTTCCCGCCGCTACCCCCGCTTCGGAAACAATCTTAAACAGCCCGATTTCTGCGGTATTGCTGACGTGAGTTCCGCCGCACAATTCCATCGAAACGCCGGGAAAATCGATAACCCGCACCACGTCGCCGTACTTCTCGCCAAACATCGCAGTCGCGCCTTTTTCTCTCGCAAGGGCGATCGGCATTTCTGCAACGACCGCAGCGTGCGCCTCAGCAATCCAACTATTAATTAAATCCTCAATTTTCTGCAACTCTTCTGCTGTGACAGCGCGCGGAGAATTGAAATCAAACCGCAATCTTTCTGACGATACCAGCGAACCAGCTTGCGAAATCGAATCATCCACAATTTTCCGCAAAGCTGATTGTAATAAGTGAGTTGCTGTGTGGTTAGCCTGAATTCGGCGGCGACCGCTATTGTCAATCTTCGCAGTAATACTATCGCCCACTCTCAGCGTTCCCCGTTCCACCAAGCCGAAATGCACGAAGAAATCCGATTCCTTCTTCACATCCTCAACTCTTACTAACAAACCATCACCATTATCTCCGCTTTTCAAATAACCTTTATCTCCAATTTGTCCGCCGGATTCAGCATAAAACGGCGTTTGGTTCAAAACAACTTGTACCTCAGTGCCGGCGGCTGCTTCTTCCACAGATTTGCCGTCAACTAAGATAACTTCCACCTCAGCTAAACTCGACAATTCAGCATAACCGACAAACTCAGTTCCCTGGATTGTTTCAGCCAACTTATCCAAAGAACCCTGCACGGTTAAATCGATTGTTTGGCGAGCATCTTTAGCGCGAGTTTGCTGTTCCTTCATCGCCGCTTCAAATCCGTCCAAATCCACAGAAATTCCCTGTTCCTCAGCAATTTCTTGAGTCAGTTCTAAAGGGAAACCGTAGGTATCGTAAAGAGTGAAAGCATCTTGACCGCTGATTTGTTGGTTTGCTTGCTGTTTTGTACGATCGACAATTTCCTCCAGCAGCTTCTCTCCGCGTTCCAAAGTCTTGAGAAACTGCGCTTCTTCCCTTGCCAATTCCGCCTTAATTTGAGCTTCCCGCTGCCGCACGTTCGGATAAGCAGCTTCCGAAAGGGCGATCGCACTTTCAGCCACCCGCACCGTAAATTCGCCCTGAATTCCAATCAGTCGCCCGTGGCGCACCACCCGGCGAATCAACCGCCGCAAAATGTAACCTCGACCAACATTCGACGCGCGAATTTCGTCCGCAATCATGTGCACCACAGCCCGAATATGGTCGCCAATTACTTTCAGCGAAACCTTGACTTTTTCATCGCTATTGTGGTAATCAATCCCGGCAAGTTCCGCCGCCGATTGAACGATCGGAAAAATCAAATCTGTTTCGTAATTATTGGGGACTTTCTGGAGGATTTGCGCCATCCGTTCCAGTCCCATGCCAGTATCAATATTTTGATTTTGCAGCGGTGTTAAATTGCCCTCTGCATCTTTATTGTACTGCATGAAAACCAGGTTGTAGAATTCAATAAACCTGGTATCATCTTCGAGGTCAATATTGTCGCCTCTCTCTGGGTGGAAATCATAGTAAATCTCTGAACACGGGCCGCAGGGGCCAGTCGGGCCGGATTGCCAGAAATTGTCATCTTCTCCCATGCGTTGAATGCGATCGCCCGGAATGCCAATTTCATCGCGCCAAATCGCAAAAGCTTCGTCATCTTCTCGGAAAACACTAACAACCAAATTAGACGCTGGTAAACCGAAAACTTCCGTGGAAAGTTCCCACGCCCAGGCGATCGCCTGTTTCTTGAAATAATCCCCGAAACTGAAATTACCCAACATTTCAAAAAACGTGTGGTGGCGGGCGGTGCGGCCGACGTTTTCGATGTCGTTGGTGCGGATGCACTTTTGAGAAGTGGTGGCGCGCGGTGATTCGGCGGCGCGCTGTCCGAGAAATATCGGCTTGAATTGTAGCATTCCGGCGATCGTCAGCAACACTGTCGGATCTTCGGGTACCAAAGAAGCACTCGGCAATATCTTATGTCCCCGCTGGGCGTAAAAGTCGAGGAATGTTTGGCGGATTTGGCTGCCACTGAGAAACTTAGGAGAAATAGACATGACAAGAAGTGTTAAGTATGTAAAGATGTAGCAACAATAGAATTTATAGGACTTTTGCACGGGTGTCCAGAAACCGGGTTTTTAAACCAAAATACTTGCTTAAAATCCTCAATCTCGGTGAAAAAACCCGGTTTCTTTGTTTGGAGTGCGTGAGTGCTAACTTACATCTATTTGGATATTCATATCATTATACTTAGTAATGTAAAGACCTATCAAGTTTTGCAAATTGTGCTTTACTCCTCGGAAAGCTCGTGCTAACTTAATAATAGACACCGGGACAGGAAGAGAAAGGAGGTCGCTATATTTAGAAAGAAAGTTCGAGGATATAGACATGGTGTCTCCGGTCTAGATTCCCAGGCGCAGCAGAAATTAACCGAACACAACTTGCAATAGTGGCGAACTGCAGATCGAGCAGTCAAGCCAAACCGCAGTCGAGTCAGACTTAGTTGTAGTTGCGGATTAACAGTAAAGCTGCACAAGTTGTACACCCTAGTAAGTAAAAGTTCTCCACCGGAAACACATCTCGTTTGTTAGAAAAAACAAAGTTCTCGTATTATTGGGTCTGGTCGCTGTCGATCGGGCCCTATGAATTTTTATAGGGCGATCGCAGGAGATGAGGCTTCGAGGGGGAGAGAGGGGCCGAGTTCGGCTGTATAAGTGCTTTCTGCTCAAAGGCAACATCCCTCGGAGTTGATCGGCGATCAATCTGTGCAGCTTTTGAGTTATATATTATATATAATGCGACGTGGAGCAAGCCCGCCCGCTTTTGGCCGGGACTCAAGCGCTGTGGTATGAGGCACTGTCAAGATGCGATATCATTGAGGATGTCAGTCAAGACATTAAAACCTACCCCGCTGTGCTCTATAGCAGCAAAATCTACGCTTCTATGAGCTTGCTGCAAGCCAAGGATAGCAAACCGCCATTTTTGGTGACAAGACCAGGCTCAAAAATTTGAATCTCAGGATATTTAGAGTCAAAACTCTAAAATATCCCATCCCCGACGCAGGGGTGAGAGTTCAAAAAATAAAAGCCCGCCCACTCAAAAAAGCTAGTGTCGCCAACAACTGTCGTAAATCACTAGCACACTTCTTAAACCCACAATCTGCGGAAATTATAGGTACAAGCATGGCCGAAATAACTAAAGAAGAAATGCGCGAACGGCTGGGAAATATCGACCAGATCCGGGATATAATTTTCGGAGCGCAGCTTAGAGAATACGACAATCGCTTCGATAAAATAGATTCCGACTTGTCGATGATGCAGCAAGATATGCAAACTCGCATTGAACAGGTGAAAACAGTTCTGTCCGCAGAAATGAAGGCGGCAGTTGATTCGTTAGAAAAGAAAGTTAAATCGCTCACCTCAAACACCCAAGAAGAAAGCGCAGACATCCGTCAGCAAGTCGATCGCATTAACCGCAAATTCTCCAGCAGCATGGAAGCCCTCGACGAGGCGATAGACAATCAAACCAGTTCGCTTCGTGACGAACTCTCCCAAACCAGAGAGCGACTATCTGAAGAAACCCGCACTTTGAAAACACAGGTTTTTGAAGAGCTCGATCGTCGCTTTTCTATGCTCAGAGATGTTAAAGTTTCCAGAGACGACATGGCAGAAATTCTGTTTGAACTCGGCATGAGGCTCAAAGGAACAGAATTTGTACCCGAACTTAAAGGCGTTGCGGATAATAAGTTAAATACCGAATTTCTGTTGCCGGAGCGCCACCATAACGGATAATAACGCATGGCTTTACCGAAAGAAAATCCGGCTGACGAAAATGAGTTAGAGGGTTTTGTTTCTCAACCTGACGAGTCTGCTGCTGATGCAGCAACCCAGCTAGAACCCTTGCTGAATCTGTTAGTCGATCTCAAAATTATTGCAGGTTCCAACCAGCAAAATGCAGAGCCCGAAGGTGACAGCAGTGGCGAAAATAATCAAGCTGGGGCCCTCGGCGGGTTGATGGATTTGTTAGGTATTTCTGAGCAAGCGCCAGAGGAAGTTGCAGCGAGTGTACCCGAAACTGGATCTCGCCAACCCGAGTCTAGCGATGCCCCGTCTGTTGCAGACGAGTTCAAAAGTTTGCTATTCGCTACTCACAAACTCAACACTTCCGAACTGGAAAAAGACTATTCCTCAGCTAAAACTATAGATGTTTCCGCGATCGCCCAGCCGGATTTGGAGGAGGAATCAAAGCCTGTCGAAGAATTGTCTAACTTGACAATGAAAGATTCTCTACAGTACGTACAGGCTGAAGAATCCCACAAGTTCGATCGGCATTTACAGGATGTTTCCGCTTCCGAAACTGAGTCAAAATCCTCGGAAATTCCCGATAATCCCATAGTTTCCACAGTCTCCAATCCACTAGAAACTGGATATTTAGATGCTGCGATGGCTTCGGCTCTAGAAATCCCAAACTTACTAGAACAGCCGACAGAAATATTAGGCCAAATTAAACAGGACTTAAATGAAGCCGACAGCGCGATGGAAACGCTGCAAAATCTGATTTTCGGCTCAAAAATATCAGATATCGAGCAAGTCAAAAATCTGCTGGCAGAAAACGATTTGCCGGGGGTGCGCCACCTGATGGCGACAATCGACGATAAATTAGGAAAATTGGAGCACCAAATCTACGAGCCCCAAGAGTTGATTGAGTTGATGTTGCCTTGGATCGCAGAAATTCTCAGCCGCAAAATTGCTGATTCCAGAGAAGAAGTTGTCAAGGCGATCGTGCCCATTATTGACGAAGTGATTAGGGCAAAAACTCAGGAAAACAAGTCGGCAATGAGTGCAGCAATAGCTGAGCTGCTTCCCGACGCACTTGCTCAACAAATCGTGAATTCCCCAGCGGATATTGCTAAGGCGATCGCCCCAGAAATCGGTCTGGCAATTAAAGAGCAAATTCGCCTTGACCAAGAGTCGATCGCTCAAGCCCTCGCCCCGGAAATGGGCAAAGCGATTACAGCCCAAATTGAACTCGAACGCGACGCAATGGTGGATGCCCTCTATCCCGTAATTGGCAATACTATTGCCAGATACATGGCAGAAGCTATCAAGACAATCAATGAAAAAGTGTCAAATGCCCTCAGCGTCGAAGGAGTTCAGCGCAAAATTCGCTCCAAAGTACAAGGAGTCTCCGAAGCCGAATTAATCCTCAAAGAATCAGTACCATTTACCATCCAAGCAGCATTCTTAATTCACAAAGCATCAGGCTTAATAATTTCCGAAGTTCAAAACTCAGAAACCTACCAGTTAGAATCAGAAATGGTAGCAGGAATGCTCACAGCTATTCGCAGCTTCGTTAACGAGTGCATCGTGCAGCCCGGAGAAGTTTCCGAACTCAATCAAATTGAATACGGCGACTCAAAAATTATGCTCGAAGTAGCGGGATACTGCTACATGGCAGTCGTGATTAAAGGAGAACCGTCACATTCGTTCATCAACAAAATACGACAAACCGTTACTAATCTTATCCTTAATTATGCTCAAGTAATTCACGAGTTTAACGGCGATCCCGGTACTATACCAGAGTCGCTGCACCCGTTCATACAAAGTTTATTCGATCCGCTGCAAAGGAAAAAATCAACAAAACCCCCGATCGCCCTAGCGGGTATCGGTTTAGTCGCCCTGAGCTTAATCTTAGTACCTTGGGGAAGTTATCAGTACCGCAGCAGCGTTGACCGTCGCCTCGAGGCAAATGCCGTCGCAGCTTTAGCCTCGACTCCCGAATTAGCAGTTTACCGCTTAGATGTTGCAGTAGATGGCAAAACTTTAAAGCTAAGCGGAAAGTTGCCAAATCAAGAATTGCGGACACGAGCCGAAAAAATAGTCGCATCAACTGCACCAAAATTGCAATTAGATAATAGAATATTAGCTGTAGATGTGCCCCCCGATCCAGTTTTGACGGCGGCCGAGGTGCAGCGGATTACCGCTGTTTTGAATCAGAAAGAGGGCGTTTCTATTTCTACGGGCTATGGCGATCGTAAAGTGACTGTAGAAGGTACAGTTAGAGACGGTGCAGAGGCACAGAAAATAGGTCAGTCGATGAAGCAAATTCCCGGCGTTCAATCGGTGATTAGCACAGTTAAATTAGAGCCGCTGAAAATTACCACCCGCATCTACTTCCAGCAAGGAATGGCAACATTAGACTCAACATACGGAGAAATGATCGCCAGTGTCAAAAATTTCATGGATCAATATCCTCAAAAACAGATTAAGATAATTGGGCACAGCGATCGAAGCGGAGAACTTGCTACAAATCAACAGTTGTCGCTGAAGCGTGCCGCAGCAGTGCGAGATGCTTTAGTGCAGCAAGGTGCTGACCCAAAGCGCCTCCAAACGGTTGGCATCCCCCATCCTCCTGGCGACGTGGAACCCAATCAACCACGACTTTTAAGCAGATGCGTGGTATTTGAACCAATAACTAAGACCATAAAAAGTAAATAATTATGTCAGTTGCTATATCTAAAAAAATGTGTATGATCGGCGATTTTGGCGTGGGTAAAACTAGCCTAATCCGCCGTTTTGTAGATCGGCAATTCAGCGACCAATACCTCTCCACTGTGGGAGTAAAAATTTCCAGCAAAATCGTAGAGTTAGAAGGGGTCAAACAGCGGGAAAACGTGACTGCAAAGTTGCTGATTTGGGACTTAGAAGGACATACAAAATTCAAAGGAATAGCACCGACTTACTTGCAGGGAGCTAGCGGCGTTTTAATAGTTGCCGATGTCAGCCGCTCCGAAACAGTTGAGCGAATCTCCGAACACATTCAGCTTTATTCTTCAGTCAATCCTAAAGGGTCAATTATCGTCGCTTTGAACAAAGTAGACTTGATTGACGAGGAAAAATTGGCGCTGCTAGTGGAAATGTCCCATTCGATAGGTCAAGACAAAGTAATAGGAGTTTACACGACATCTGCTAAAACAGGCAAAGACGTTGACGAAATTTTCTACAAACTAGCTTACACAATGGTAGAACAAGTATGAATCCACTGTTAAGAAAGCTGTTAGGCCCGCGACAAACACAGTATTTTCTAGTAAATCACCATTTCATCATTCAGGAAACCTCCGCCGAAGTGCAGCATTATGCCGATATTCCGGGCGACGCTATACCCGGTGCAGATGCTCGCCTGAGTTTTCCCGAACTGATTGGCATTGAAAATATCCTCATGTCTATCATTATGGGACGGCTGCCGGGTTTTGAAGTCAAAGGTATCGCTCGGTTTGCCGACCAGAACCGCCCTTTATACTTTGATATGTTGGCTATCAAATATGAAGAGGAACAAGAAGAGGTGCCAAGTAAATTGCTAATTTTGATTGAAGATACCACCGAAAAGATGGTAATGAAGCAATCGTTGATTCAGAGGGCGAATGAAGCTAATCTTTTGGTTAGTGCCTTAGCCGCTTCTAAAGATTATATAGATAAAGTTATTCGTTCGATGGGCGATGCTTTGTTGGTGACAACAACATTAGGAACTATCAAAACTGTCAATCAATCGGCACAATGGTTATTTGGGTACAGCGAAGCAGAATTGATCGGCAACCCACTGTCTTTAATAGTAGTCGAAGAAAAATTAATTTACCAAGCTCGCCACCGCTATATTTTGTCTCAGAAAGAGCTGCGTAGAGAACTAGAAATAGTCTGCACTACTAAAGCAGGAGAAGAAATTTGGGTAGAATTTTCCTGTGCGGCAATTCAGACAGAATTACAGGAACTTTACGATTTCATCTATGTCGGCAGGGACATCACAGAACGCAAACAACAAGAAAGAGAAATTCGCGGCTCTTTGGCAAAAGAGCAAGAACTCAGACAGGTAAAATCTCGTTTTTTCTCGATGATTGCTCACGAATTCGCCAATCCTTTAAGTACAGTATTATTTGCGACTAAAATCCTCCAAGACTACGGCGACGAAATCACCCACGCGGAAAAACAACAATACCTGCAACACGTTAAATCAGCATCTCAACAAATGGCTCAGCTATTAGATGACGTGCGGTTACTCAGCAGCGCCGAAGCCGGAAAACTCGAATTCTATCCCGCACCAGTCAACTTAAAAAATTTTTGCAGCGAGTTAGTAGAATCAATTAAAATTAGTTATGGAAAAAATCATACAATTAACTTTATTTATCAAGAATTAGTTACGCCCCCGCAAAAAAATGATACTGACTCGCAGGAAACGGAACAGTTGCCCGTACTAGATGCAAAATTGCTGCGGCACATTTTGACAAATTTGCTGTCAAATGCTGTCAAATATTCGCCCCTCGACAGCCATATTTATTTTGAATTAAATTGTCAGAATAATGAAGAAGCTATATTTAAAATTAAAGACGCAGGCATTGGCATTCCTCTAGAAGACCAAGAACAACTATTTGAATCTTATTATCGAGCCAAAAATGTCGGAAAAATACCCGGTACAGGACTGGGTTTATCCATAGTCAAGCAGTGTGTAGATTTGCACGGAGCTCAAATCGAATTTTCCAGCGAGATAGGGGTAGGCACTACCTTTATAGTCAGCATTCCATTTAAGAAACAGAGATAAATAGATTGATTTTAGATAATTCGATCCAAAGGGCGCATTCACTACTAAGAATCTCACATGAAAACCCTGTTAAAAAAACTGTTAGTTCCCCACCACTTGGAGTACCTAGCACTGGATAAAGATTTTTTAATCCAAGAAATCTCTCTGCAAGTGCAGCGGTTTGCCGACTGTCCCGAAGAAGTAGTCGCCGGCAAGGATGTCCGCATTCCCTTTCCAGAATTGGTGGGAACTGAAGAAATTTTAATCGATATTTTTGAAAAACGTTTGCCAAATTTTGAATTAAAAGCGATGACGCGACTATTAGAAAATGGTTCGCGGCTTTATTTTGATATGTATATCGTGGAGTTCACCAATGACGAGAATTATCAGAGATTAATTATATTTTTTCAAGACGTAAGCGACAGGATGGCTTTAGAACAAACTCTCGTCCAAGCTACCAATGAAATGGATATTTTATTGAGTACCTTAGCGGCTACTAATAATTATGTTGAAAAAATTATTAGTTCAATGGCCGAAGTTTTGTTGGTAACAACAGCATCGGGAAAGATTAAAAAAGTCAATCAAGCTGCTCAAGATTTGTTCGGTTACAGCGAATCAGAATTAGTAGGCCAGCAAATAGACGCTCTTGCTGCTTTTGGCTCCTCTTTGCAAGCAGTTAGCCAAGATGAGCCTCAACAATCGCAAACTCACGCGGAAGTAATTTGCACGGCAAAAACCGGAGAAAAGCTAACAGTTTCGTTTTCCTGTACGGCGATTTCGACTGACATTAAAGGTATTTCTGGCTCTGGGCCCGCCCTTCAAGATTTCGTTTACATCGGCCGCGATGTCACAGATAGACAGCGCGCCCGCAAGCGACAAATAACTCAGTACGTCGCCACTCGCATCCTGTCGGCATCCGAAACAATCAAAAAAGCTATAGCAGCAATTCTCCCCGTAATTTGCGACAGTTTGGGATGGGATACCGCCGAACTTTGGATGCCAGAAGCTGGGGAAAAACTGCTGTCAGAAACTAAGAGAATAACTGCAGTGTCCGACCCCAATTTGCTTCGCTGTGTCGCCAGTTGGACAAAACGCTCACTTTCTATCCCTAAATTTGTCGAATTTACCGAACAAATGACTTGTGCGTTTGGCGAAGGATTGCCCGGTTTCGTTTGGGCCAGCGGTTCCTCTCAGTGGATTGCAGATGTCACAAAAAGCGACAGTTGTCTGCGTCGAGAAATTGCTGCTGAAGAAGGACTGCACGGAGCTTTTGGTTTCCCAATTTTGGGCGGCTACGAGCCGGAAAAATCTGCAAAGTCTGTTTTGGGGGTGATAATTTTCTTCAGTCGCGAAGTGCAGTATTTTGATGAAGAATTGCTCCAGACAATGGCAACAATCGGTAGCCAAATCGGTCAATTTATCCAGCGTAAGCAAGCGGAAATAGCTTTGCGGGAAAGCGAAGAACAACTGCGAGACTTATTTGAAAATGCTACTGATTTGATTCAAAGTATAGGAGCGGACGGTCATTTTTTGTATGTGAATCGGGCTTGGCGGGAAACTCTGGGCTACAGCGAAGCAGAAATTGCTCAAATGACTGTTTTTGATATTATTCATCCGAACAGTTTCCCCGAAAGTTTGGATATATTATATCAAGCTATCACTCAAAAAACAGTCAATGAAAATACATTATATCCAGACTCAATTGAACTAATATTTGTTACTAAACATTATGAAAAAATTTTGCTAGAAGGTAGCATAAGCTGTAAATTTGCGGCAGGTTCGCTAGTAGCAATTCGCGCTATTTTGCGAGACATTACTGCTCGAAAAATGGCCGAAGACGCCCTAGCAAAATCTGTGTCCCTGCTGCTAGCAACTTTTGATTCTACTGCGGACGGTATTTTAGCGATTGACAGGAGCGGAAAAATTGTCACTTTCAATCGACAATTTGTGGAAATGTGGGGCATACCCGATGAAGTGATGGCACTGCGAGACGACGCCACAACGATCGCCTTTGTCCTGAACCAACTCAAAGACCCCCAAGCATTCCAAGAGAGAATAGAATCGCTTTACGATCAGCCAGAAGCCGAAAGTTACGACTTGTTGGAATTTCAAGACGGCAGGTTTTTTGAACGCTATTCGCAACCGCAGCGGCTGGGAGATACAATTATCGGCAGAGTCTGGAGTTACCACGACATTACGGAACGCAAACAAGCAGAAGATGCTCTGCGGGAAGAACAAGAAAAATCAGAAAAGCTGCTGTTAAATATCTTGCCCAAGGCAATAGCAGAACGCCTCAAGCAAAACGAAACTACTATTGCCGAATACTTTCCTGAAGTGACTGTTTTGTTCGCAGACATTGTGGGGTTTACTACTTTGTCTGCCGTCATGAATCCGATCGACCTTGTGGAGATCCTAAATAAGATTTTCTCAGGATTCGACCTTTTGTGCGAACAGCACGGCCTAGAGAAAATCAAGACCATCGGCGACGCATACATGGCGGTGGGAGGGCTCCCTGAACCTAGGGCAGACCACGCAGAGGCGATCGCCCAAATGGCGCTAGATATGCAAGCAGAAATAGCCCGATTTAATGCTAGCCATAATAAATATTTCAGCATCCGCATCGGCATTCACAGCGGCCCGGTTGTTGCCGGAGTAATTGGCATAAAAAAGTTTATTTACGATTTGTGGGGCGACACAGTAAATATTGCTTCTCGCATGGAATCTCACGGTTTGCCTTGGCGGATTCAAGTCAGCGAAACTACTTATAAGTTATTGGAACACAAATATGTATTTCAGGAGCGGGGAACTATTGAAGTTAAGGGCAAAGGGGGAATGAAAACTTATATTCTCCTTGGCCTAAAATAAGGCAGCTCATCATTCATCAGTCATCTGGCTGATGACGAAAAGAGTTGCTAAAGTTAATTAGCAATACTTTTTGACCAAGACTAATGGAACTTGCTAATTTGTCGGCCAATTTACGATCGCCCGACGAAGCTGTCGATCGCCACCCTGTGACGGTTGATCCCTCAACTTCGCTCCCAGAGGCGATCGCCCTGATGCGTCGGACGAGCAACCCCTGCCCACTGCCTAATTCACCTGCACTTCCCGACTCAAACGAAACTGTAAAAGCATCGATTAATTGCGTCTTAGTTGTCGATGAAAATCAGCTAGTCGGACTGCTAAGCTCGGAAGATGTGCTGAACTTAGCCGCGGCCGAATACGGATGGCAAGGCATGAAAGTTGCCGAGGCAATGACGCGGAATTTAATTGTCTTACAAGAATCAAAATTTACAGATATTACTACTGCATTCAAGCTATTTTGTCAATACTCGATCGACTACTTGCCAATTGTAGATGAAGGGGGCCAGCTCGTAGGTTTAATCAGTGAAAAAAGTATTCGCCCAGCAATGTATAGCTGGATAGAGGCACTGCATCAAGAAGTGGCAAAACTCCAGGAACAATGCGAACTGTTAGAGGGTAATTGTGAACTAGAAAAAGTCAGCGATCGCCAAAATGCCGAAAATGCCATGCGGCAGAGCGAGGCGCGCTACCTGGCGATTGTGGAAGACCAAACCGAACTGATTTGCCGCTACCTCCCCAACGGTAAAATAACTTTTGTCAATCAAGCTTACTGCCGTTATTTCGGCCTGCAGCAGTTCGACTTACTCGGCAAATGCTTCATGTCGCTACTGCCAGAAGCAGACCGAGAAATTTTTCAACAGCAATATACTTCTGTGTCTCCCGAAAACCCTATTTTTACCTGCGAACATCGAGTAATTTTGCCGAGCGGGGAAATTCGCTGGCAGCAGTGGATCGATCGGGCTATATTCAACGAGAGCGGACAAATCGTCGAGTATCAAGCAGCAGGCCGGGATGTCACGGATCGCAAACAAGCAGAAATCGCTTTGCAGCAGCTCAATGCAGAGTTAGAACGGAGAGTGCAGCAGCGGACACAATGGTACGAAATGGCAGTATCGGCAGGCAAAGTGGGGGTTTGGGACTGGAATTTGGAAACCGACGAAATCTATATTGCTCCGTCTTTGAAAGCTTTGTTGGGCTATCAGGACGCAGAGATTCCTAACCGCATGGAAAATTGGGCGTCTCACGTTCATCCCGACGATCGAGTTGCCGTCGAGGAAGCAGTAAATGCTTATCTAGAGGGTGTGACAGAAATTTATGAAGTAGAACACCGGATGGTGCGTAAAGACGGCAGCACCTGCTGGATACTTGCCCGCGGCAGCGCGATCCGATCGGCTTCTGGCAAGGCATTACGCCTGACTGGCACTGACACCGACATTACCGATCGCAAATTGACCGAAGAAAAACTTCAAAACTCCGAAGCCGAACTGCTGGCGCTGTTTAACGCCATGACGGATATCGTGCTGGTTTTCGACGCAAGCGGTCGCTACCTCAAAATCGCCCCCACGGCTCCCGAACTGCTGTACAAACCTGCTCCGGAAGTGCTGGGCAAAACCCTCGCCGAAATCTTCCCAGAAGCGGAAGCTAATTTTGCCCTGGCCCACATTCGCCAAACATTGGCATCTGGGGAAACCCACAGAGTTGAATACAGGATGGAAATTGGCTGCAAATTATTTTGGTTTGATGCCAGTATTTCGCCACTGGATTGTGATCGGGTGATGTGGGTAGCCCGAGACATTACCGCTCGCAAACACGCAGAAGCTGCATTGCAAAAGAGTGAGGAAAAGTTTCGCAACTTATTTGACGATGCTCCGATCGCGCTTGGTTTGGCAAGCGTGCGCGACTACCGCACGATCAAAGTGAATGAAGCTCACCGCCAGATGTTGGGCTACAGCGATTCGGAGTTGGCTAGCATGACTTTTAGTGAACTCACGCATCCAGAAGATCTACACGCAGATGTAGAGGAAGTCAAGCAGTTGATCTGCGGCAAGATTTCTCGCTTCCAAAGGGAAAAACGCTTGATTAAGAAGAATGGCGAGCTGATGTGGGCAAACTTGACAGTGACGCTGATCCGCGATCGCGAGGGCATTCCTCTCTACAGTATGGGGGCGATCGAAGATATCAGTTATCGTAAGCGAGCAGAAATGGAATTTCAGCAGTTAAAAGAACGCCTGCAATTTTTGCTGGGTTCTAATCCGGCGGTAATTTTTACCGCCGCACCGACGGGGGACTTTTGTACTACTTACATCAGCGACAACGTTCAGACAATCGTTGGCTACGATCCCCAAGAATTGTTAGCAGATTGTAAATTTTGGTCGAGCCGGATTCACCCTGAAGATCGACCACAATTTCTAGTGAATTTTTTGGATTTGTCCGAGGAAAAAAATTGCATTTGCGAGTATCGTTTTCTACACCAAGACGGAAGTTACCGCTGGCTAAGGACGGAACTAAAATTATTGGTTGACAGCATGGGCATTCCGATCGAAATTATTGGTTATGCCGCTGATATTAGCAATTCTAAATACGCCGAACTCGCTAGGGGGCAGCAGTTCGAGCAAGAACGGCTTGTGGAGGCGATCGCCCGTCGTGTCCGCCAGTCTTTGCAATTAGAGGAAATTCTCAACACCACGGTTGCCGAACTCCAGCAAGTATTATTAGCCGATCGAGTTTTGGTTTATCAACTTTTACCCAAAAGCGGCGGGCGAGTCATTGCTGAAGCCGTGGCAGAAGGATGCAGCCAACTCGTAGATAGATGTTTTGGCGAAGAGGTTTTTCCCCCTGACAGTTATCAGCTTTATTTGCAAGGGCGAATTTCTGCAATTTCCGAACTAGATTCTCCCAGCATTACACCTTGTGTGATGGAGTTTATGAAACAAATTCAAGTTAAGGCAAAGTTAGTAGTGCCGATTATTCAGCACAGCAAACTTTGGGGATTGCTGATTGCCCACCAATGCGATCGGCCTCGTGATTGGAAAGAATGGGAAATCAATTTATTTCAGCAGTTGGTGAATCAATTGGCGATCGCCATTCAGCAATCTTTACTTTACCAGCAACTGCAAGCTGAACTGAACGACCGCAAACAAGCGGAAGCAAATTTAAAAAACTCCCTCAGAGAAAAAGAAATTTTGCTCAAAGAAATTCACCACCGCGTCAAAAACAACCTCTGCGTGGTGGCTAGTCTGTTAGAATTGCAATCGAACACAGTTGCCGACCCGCAAGTAAGCAAAATGTTTGAAGAAAGTCAGAATCGCCTTTATTCTATGGCTCTGATTCACGAAAAACTGTACCGTTCGACTAATTTAGCGCAAATTAATTTTGGTGAATATCTCGAAGATTTGGTAAGTAATTTGTTTCACTCTTACAATATTAGCAACAACCAAATTCAGTTGCAGGTATTAGCTGAGCCAATTTCCCTAAATCTTGAAACCGCTACTCCCTGCGGTTTAATTGCCAATGAATTGGTTTCAAATACGCTGAAACACGCTTTTCCTGATGGCACAACTGGTACAGTTAGTGTAGAATGTTATCAAACGGGCGATCGAGAAATCAACCTCTTAGTTAAGGACAACGGCATTGGCTTTCCTCAAAACTTAGATTTTCGGAAAACTCACTCGATGGGGTTTCAAGTTGTCTGCACTTTAACCGAGCAGTTAGAAGGAACCATCGAAATATCCAGAGAATTTGGTACATCCTTTCACTTAAAATTTAACGAGTTAAACTACTTTCAAAGATTGTAAGAATATGAGTTTTGCCGAAAAACCAATTAAGATTTTGATTGTCGAAGACGAACTGTTAATTGCTAAAAATTTATCCCCAAAACTAGAGAAATTGGGATATCAAATCGCCGATATAGTTTCTTCAGGAGCGGATGCCATCCAGCGCGCCCACGAACTAAGACCCGATTTAATTTTAATGGATATAGTTATCAAAGGCGACATTGACGGCATAGAAACAGCAGCAATAATTAATCAAGAATTAGATATACCAATTATCTATACAACTGCCTATGCTGACGACGAAACTTTGCAGCGAGCCGAAAATACTGGTTCTTACGGCTACCTACTCAAACCTTTTAAAGAAAGAGAAATGCACGCCACTATCAAGATAGCACTGAGCAAACATCAAGAAGCAGTCATGTTGAAAAAATTAATGGCGTTAGCAGCAGAAAAAAGCGAAAATAGATCGCGCTTTATTTCAATGGCTTACCACGATTTAAACACTCCTTTAACTACCATACAGTTATCGGCTGAAATGTTAGAAGATAGCGACTTGCAGAGAAACCCCGGAACTAGCAATAAAAATGTTGATCGAATTAAAAAAGCCGTCAGTAATATGAGTGGGCTGCTGGAAGATATTTTAATGCTTAGCAAAGCAGAATCCGGGAAAATTTCCTTAAACTTAAATCCGATCAATGCGACGGATTTATGCAATTCTATTTTAGAAGAACTGCAACCTATCGTCACCGACAAACACCTACTACATTTCCGCAGTCACACAAATCCGCTGCACGCCAATCTCGATGCCAAACTACTGCACCACCTTCTGACTAATTTGCTTTCAAACGCTATTAAATATTCTCCCAACGGTGGGAAGGTCAGTTTAGACTTAAGCTGCGAAAACCAACAAATAATTTTGTGCGTTCGAGATGAGGGAATTGGGATGACACCGGAATATCAAGGAAAACTATTTCAGCAGTTTGAACGGGGTGCTAATGTAGGCAAGATTAAAGGATCGGGTTTGGGACTCTGCATTGTCAAACACATCGTTGACCTGCACGGCGGTACAATAAGTGTGGAAAGTGCGATCGACAAAGGTACTACATTTATTGTCACGCTGCCTTTTTTAGTCAGTAGTCAGTAGTCAGTAGTCATTAGTCAGTAGTCAGTAGTCATTAGTCATCTATCCTTCTTCCTTCTTCCTTCTTTCTTCTTCCTTCTTCCTGACATCCGTTACATCCGTTACAGAATCCGTTGCCGAACTTCCTTCTGCGATAAATCGATGGGGAGACAAAAGCGCGATCGCCCTATCTTCTTCTCCCCCCGCCGCCTTCGCAAATCGCTCAGCCAAAGCAGGTACAATAGTCAAAGGATTGCTGAGACCCGAAAAAACGTGCAATCCAGGGCGATCGGCAATCGGCCCCACTACAGGCAAATTATCAGCGCTGAAGGCCACACTACACTCGTGCCAACTTGCCGGTAAACCTGCCAAATCAGGCAAAACCTTGCCGATTCCTGCACGAATTGCCGTTTCGCTGGTTTCGCGATCGACTTTAGCATTCAAATCGCTCAAAGTGCGCGACAATTGCCCGATCCGCAAACTCCCATCATTAAATTGAATTGCACCCGAATCTAAAATCGGTGGCAGCAACTCTTTACCAGGTTCATCCCAAAGAAAATCCACCTCATTTTTACTAGATTTAGCTTCTAATTCAAAACGTTTTAATACCGCAGGCATCACCAAAGTCCTGAGTTTCAAATCCACAGGTGCAGTTTCCAAAATCTCCGTGCGAGTAAAATAAACTCCCACAGAAACACCCGCGGCTTTCAGCAAACTCCGACTCCAACCTCCAGCACAAATAACCGTATTTTGGCAGGTATAACTTTCCTGTGCCGTCTTGACTCCCGAAATCCGATTGCCCTCTTCTATAAACCCAATTACTTCAGCAAATTCTATAGTTCCTCCCAACCGCAGAAACCCTTGACAATAAGCTTTATTTGTGGCAGTCGGGGAAATGTGACCGTGACGCACAGTCAGAGCTCCGGCGATCGCACTTTTATTCAGCAAAGGTTCCAACTCGCCAGCTTCTGCAACACTCAAAAGCTGCGGCACAATCGCAAAATGCGCGTAATTAGACGCTACTTTTTCGGCATCAGTACCCGCATCAATTGTCAGCAACAAATCCAACTCGCGAAACTCAGTCTCAGCATCTAATTGGGCCGATAAATTGCGGTGGCGTTCAATACCTTCCCGACACAATTGGCGAGTTAAATCAGTCGTCCCTGACCAATAAGCCAAGCCGCCATAACTAAAACGAGTAGCATTTTGCATGGTGGCATCTCGTTCCAAAAGCAGCACAGCAAAACCTTTTTTTGCCAGTTCGTAACTCAGTGCTGCACCAGTAATGCCGCCGCCGACAACAATCCAATCGTAACTTTTCATGGGCAACTCAAAGGGAAGGAAAATATCATGCTTAGATTTTAGCTTAGTTTTTTCCGAACAAATCGAAAAACCTCTACCTACAGGAAGAGGCTGCCTGCGATCGCCCTAACTGAAACTTCCACCCGTCGGGAGATGTTTGTGCAGGGATATTTTTCGTTCAATAGTAGGAATTAGAGTCAGCAAAAAATTAGAAATACCAGAGAGGTTTTTATGAGTATCGACAAACCGGGCAGAGATATGGAGCGCACTGTCAATCCGGGCGATCGTATTTCCGACGAACCCCAAACCATTGAAGAAAAAGCGCAGCAACTGGCGGTAGACCACGTACCCGACATCGTGGGAGATGTTGTTACAGTTCCAACTTATGTGATCGTAGAAGAACCGGATGGGGAAAAGAAAGCCCTGCACCACGTCAAAGACGCCGAGGAAATTTCTGACGTAATTCGGCAGGCCCGCGTTGACGAAAATGGCGAACGGATTTGGGATTAAGTTCAATCCAATAAAAACGGCTTTGTTGTACAAAATTTATCGCTAGAAATCATGGAAACAAATCAAAGAAATAGTACCCCCTATCCGAATATTCCGCCGATTCTAGAAAGTGACGACAGAGAGTATCGCGACGCCGGCATTACGAGTACGCTTTCAGTTGCAGGCCATCCCATCCACCCCATCATCGTCATCTTTCCGGTAGCCTTTTTAGTAGGAGCCGCGGGCACGGACATCGGTTATTGGCTCACAAGCGATCCGTTTTGGGCGAGAGCTTCGCTTTGGCTGATGGGTGTCGGTTTTGCTGCGGGGATTTTGGCAGCAATCACGGGCTTTTTAGATTTTTTCAAAGTTAAAAGAGTGCGCGATCGCAGTGCCGGTTGGTTGCACATGGGCGGCAATGTGGCGGTTATGGTACTTACCCTGATTAACTTGCTGTTGCGACAAGGAAATCCGGCTGAGCCGATCGTATACACAGGTTTAGCCATATCGATCGTCGTGGCAACCTTGCTGGGCATTACAGGCTGGTTCGGCGGCGAACTAAGTTTTCGCCACAAAATCGGCGTCATCGGCCCTACCAGTCATAATTCCTAGGTTTCTGACCATTTTTAGTATGGAATTCCGTCCCTCTTCATTGGATAATTTAGGACTAAAATCTTGACTACAAACTTAAAGATTGTCCCAGCCAATTGAGATAAGCATCGCTGCCAGCGATAATAGGAATAGCAATAATTTCGGGAACTTCATAGGAATGGAGTTCCTGAACTTTTGTTTTTAAAGCCTCAAATTTAGCCAAATCAGTTTTAATCACCAACTGCCACTCTGGCTCGGAATGAATCTCGCCTTGCCAACTATAAATCGAGCGAATTGGTGACAAACTCACACAAGCAGCCAGCTTGTGTTCAACTAGAGATTTCGCCAGATTCTCCGCCTCCGGCTCCGATGCCACAGTTACCAGCACCACCCCAAAATTAATTGTCATAGTCATCAGTGAACAGTGAACAGTCATCAGTCAACAATCAACCATTAATCTCATTAACTTCCCAAGAATTGACTCTGCCAGCCCCAGCTAAGGAAAAATAGCGCCTAGTAGATTCGGGCAAAATAGCTCCCGCCAACAAAGCATTATCTAAATTAGTTCCTATTAACGTCGCCTCGCTCAAATCTGCCGCCATCAAATCTGCTTGACACAACTTTGCCCAATTCAGATTTGCCCCTCTCAAACAACTTCCCCTCAACTTAGCCCCGGTTAAATTTGCACCCGCCAACTTTACCCCACGCAACTGAGCCGCGCTGAAATTCGCCCCCGCCAAATTCGAGCCTTCCAAATTAGCTCCCATTAATTTAGCTTCACTCACGTTAACGCCGCTCAAATCTACACCGCAGAGATTCACCCCTGTCAACTGCGCTCGCCGCAGACTGACTCCGGTTAATTGAGCTCCAAAAAGTTTTGCACTATTGAGCCTTGCACCATAAAGGTTGGCCCACTTAAAATTAGCTGCCGTCAGATTCGCGCCCAGCAAGTTAACTAATTGCAAGTCGGCGCTGCACAAATTGGCATTCCACAACACAGCACCCCGCAGGTTGGCGCTAGTTAAAGTTGCGCCGCTTAACTTTACTCTGGGCAATTTTGCTTTTACCAAAAAAGCTCCACTCAAATTAGCTTTTGTCAAATCTGCACCCGAAAGTTGGGTTTCGCCCATTTTGGCAAAAGTCAGATTTGTTCTTTGCATCTGTGCATCTTTGAGTGTTGCTTTGGTGAGAAACGCTCTGCTGAGGTTCGCCCCGGAAAGATTAGCTCGCGAAAGGTTGACTCCGATTAAGATTGCTCCGCTGAGGTCTTTCCCGCTGAGGTCGGCTCCAGTAAAGTCTCTTTCTCCTTTTTCGTAATTGTTGAGCAGTTCACTAACTTCCATAGGGCATCATACCTTCTATGATTGGGGGGTTTCGATCCAGAAATCTTTACTGTTAAGGTTGTTTCAGAAAGGAAACTGTTTCAGAAAGGAAACTGTTTTAGCATTTGCCTCAAACGGTATAAATTTCATTAACATCACTTTCTGTTTAAAGGCAATCTCTTAATAAAGATTTTATATCTTCCTCGCGGTAGCGATCGCGCTTTCGGTATTTTTGAATTAAAAGTTAATGTTTCTTGACATAGATACTCGTTGCTTAAGGCTCGACCGTAATTCGCAACTTCAGGCGCAGCGTGCCCCTGAATCCTGCAGGAGGTTGCCAGGAACTCAAGGCCCTCTTGAGAGTCTCTACAGCGTCTGTTGCTTGCAGCGTCGAGGTTTGAGTGTCGTTAGCGAAGCCCTCGAAGAGGATCGCCAATCGGGCAACGCGGCCGTCTTGTACCAATAACTCCCACACCGTTTCACCGCTAACCCCCGCCGGGAGATTAACCGATTGCAGGTATTGAGTCAAAGTGGCGATCTCCCCGGCATCCAACCCTTGGACGCTAACTACTTGAAGGCGAGAAGCCAAAGGCTTCGGGCGTTGCGACTCACCGTAACCGGGCTGCCGCGGCATAGCAGGAGCTGGACTCACCGGTGCCGAGTTGCGAGTCGAGGTAACGCTGCGAGTGCCGCCCCTAGTTTGCTCTGCCCCCTCCGACTCGAAAATACCTTCATAGCTGACACCCTGCGGCAATTCCACAGGCACTTGCACGCGGCGACGAGATCCATCTGGTTCGACTCGCACTTCTTCGCTCACAGCCACAAAAGCCGTGTATTCCGAAAGCAACCGATAAGTCAGAGCAGTATTAGTCACAGCTTCCACCAGAGATTGAGTCTCGCCACCAAACATTTGGTTCATTAAATCTTTAATGCGCGATCGCCCCCAAAGTTGAGCTACCGCCGGATTGCCAAAATCCGTAGCCGTTGCTGCGACTGAAGTTGACTCCCGCTGTCGCCCGCCGACGGATTGAGCAAAATTAACAGGTAAAACTTGCTCGTAAGTTTTGCCGCCGGCAAGAGTGCCGCGGATGCGAAGTTGGCCGGAGGCTCGATCGATCTTTTTGCCAAACAAAACCAAGGGCCCACTCGCAAACAAGTCTGGGGGCGCGATCGGATAAATCTGCGGTTTTTCCCCCATTCCTTCCCAACTAATTTGAATATTAGTCAATACCGGACTATTAATTTCCCGAAAAAACTTTTCTGCTGCTTCTGCCGACGGTTCATCTTGACGAATTACCTGAGACGTGCCTCTTCCCACTTCCGCCAAACGGTTGAGCAAAAACCGATTCACCGAACCGCCAACACCAAAACTATAAAGTCGATTTCCAGGTTTCAGGCTCTGCTGAACCAGAGCCAGCACTTCATTTTCATTACCAATGTAACCGTCAGTAATTAATACAATACTCCGCAGCCTTCCCGTTGCCGCCGCCGGAAAATTCATCACTGCTTGAATGCCGTCAAACAATTCACTGCCACCGTTAGCCTGCAATTTTTCGATATAATTAATTGCTTTTTGTCGATTTTCTGGAGTATTTGCTAAAGGAGTTGTTGAAAGCGCTTTGGCAGTGTTTGCAAAATCAATAATAGTAAAAGTATCGTTGGGATTGAGCCCTTGAATGAAGCGGCGCATCAACTCCTTAGATTTTGCCAGCGGTTCGCCCTGTTGAGAACCGGAAGAATCCATCAGAAACACGACATCTTTAGGTACAATTTCATTATTTTTGTAGTTTAAAGCCGGAATTAGATAAGTAGCAAAATGACCGCCCCGCTTGTCGGATTGAGTCAAAATAGTTGCCCTAGTATTTTCGCCCGCGACTCGATAGCGCAAAATTAAATCTTTATTGGGAATTGTGTCTGAATTGGCTAATTGGACTTGTACAATATTGCCGCTGCGATCTGTTGTAATTTGATGGGAAGTAGAGCGGACATCGCCGATCGCAACTCCGGCATCTATTTCTACCGACACAGCAATATTGTGACCAGATCGCGTTCCCGGAGGCAAAACAGGCGGGTTAATGCGATCGGCATCAGAACTATAGCCCCCCCTTGCTAAGGGGGGGTTGGGGGAGATCGTATTTCCCGAAATATAACGAGGCCCAACCACCATTGGAAACACAAATTCGTAATCGCCCCCGGCAAACTTGAGACTTTCCGTGTAGCGAATCGTAACTTCAATTTTTTCTCCCGGTTTGATATTAGCGAGAGACTGAGTAAAAATATTGTCGCGTTCTTGTTCCAACAAACCAGCAGTCCTGCCTTGCTTTCTGGCTTGTTCGTAAATTTCCAAAGCTTCCTCGCGGCGTTTGATATCAGCTTTAATAATTCGTGAGCCTATTTTAATTTCCATATCGTCCACCGCCGCTTCGTCGGGCAAAGGAAATATATAAACAGCTTCTATAGATTCAGGAAAAGGATTTTCAAACTTCTGAACAACTTCGACGCGGGAGATATTGCCAGCTATTTTGGCTTTAACTTCAGTCTGCTTGAGAGGAAAGACTTGTTCTGGAGTCGTATTGGGAGTTTTGACGAACAAACCGCTGACTCGACAGCTAGTTTTGGGCGATCGTCCGCCATTGCAATTAACATCGTTACTAGCGAGGATTTTCGGCGACACAGACGAATAATTTTCCCCAGGATCTTTTGCTCGCGCTGCATTGGGAGCGAGCCACGCGCTACACTCGTTAGCGAAGCCCTCGAAGAGGATCGCAGCGAGCAATGCCATACCAGTACAAAGCAACCGTTGAGGGGATAGAAGGCAGACAAACTTCATAGCTGTTTTTTTTTAGCAGACTTGAGGTGCTTTGTATACCATGACTTTACCATTGCCGAAACGTTCCTGAGTTAGCTTTTTGGGAAAAATGACTGAGCGCGTAGGGCTGATTTTTGATTGACTCCACAGGCGCTAATCGGGGACTGGAACTTTTGTCTAGACTGCTGTGGGCTTCCATCCGTATTGGGGTGAGGTCGGTTGGGGCGATCGTCCGCGAACCCAACCTAGAAGATTGTATGATAGTTAAATAATTAAATAACTCTAACCTCAACTTCTCAAGCTCTAATAAATTGAAATTGCCATGAATTTTATCAATCCCAAAACCGACTTTGCCTTTAAAAAAATCTTCGGGTCTGCTGAGAGTAAGGACATTTTGATTAGTTTCTTAAATGCCATGCTCTACGAAGCACAGCCAGTCATCGAAGACTTAGAAATTATTGACCCTTATTTAGCTCCAAAAATCAAAGGAGTCAAAGATACTTACTTGGATGTCAAAGCTAAAATTGATGGCAACAAAACGGTAATTATTGAAATGCAAGTATTGAATGTAGAGTCATTCGAGAAGCGGATTTTATACAATGCCACTAAAGCTTATTCGATGCAGCTAACCACAGGAAGCCGTTACAGCTTGTTAAACCCTGTGATTGCTCTGACGATTACCGATTTTCAAATGTTTGAGCATTTGGAAACAGTGATTTCGCGCTTTGTTTTCAAAGAAAAAACTTTTTTAACCGACTATCTAGCTGATGAATTTGAACTTGTGTTTGTTGAGTTGCCAAAATTTGACAAGACATTACAGGAGTTAGAAACGCTGACAGATAAGTGGATATATTTCATGAAAACTGCTCAAATTTTACGGTCGGTTCCCGAAGAGTTGGGAAATGTGCCGGAACTGCGGCAGGCTTTTGCAATTGCGAATGAAGCGAATCTCGATCCTGATGAATTGGAAGATTTAGAAAGGCGAGAAATTTTCATTCAAGACCAGCGCGGTGCAATTACCAAAGCTACCAGAATTGGCATCGAACAAGGCCTCGAACAAGGCATCAAACAAGGAAAGTTGGAGCTAGTTGTGCGGCTGTTGGAGCGCCGTGTCGGTCCGTTGTCGTCGGAGATTCAAACTCGCATCAGTCAGTTATCCGCTGAACAATTAGAGAATTTAGGAGAGGCAGTTTTAGAGTTGGCCAGTGTGTCAGATGTGACAGATCGGTTACAGACATATTTGTGAGGAAGGGAAAAAAGCCTGGTGAAGGTGGTTTTCTCAGAAGATCGATCGCCCTTGATTGTTCATCAGCCCAAAGCGCACTGATGAACAATCAACCGTTTTGAAATTGGCCCACCAGCTCAAAACCCCTGCAAACCGCCCGATCGAGGTCGTGGGCCACTCGTCCTATCCCCAGCCGTATTTGATAAATGGTCAAACACTGCTGGACAATTTTTGATTTTAGCTCTTAGAGTTGAGTGTTACCTTAACTAGAAACAGAAACATCTAAAGTCGAAAATCCTATGAGCAAATTTGTGTTTGTGACTGGCGGCGTGGTTTCCAGCATCGGCAAGGGTATTGTCGGTGCTTCCTTGGGCCGCCTATTGAAGTCGCGGGACTATTCTGTCTCGATTTTGAAGCTAGACCCATATATTAACGTTGACCCCGGCACTCTGAGCCCGTTTCAGCACGGAGAAGTTTTCGTGACGGAAGACGGTGCAGAAACTGACCTGGATTTGGGGCACTACGAGCGTTTTACCGATACTTCCATGTCTCGCCTCAATAGCGTCACCACGGGTTCCATTTATCAAGCGGTGATCAACAAAGAACGCCGGGGCGAGTATCAGGGGAGCACGGTGCAGGTGATTCCGCATATCACTAATGAGATTAAAGAGCGAATTCACCGAGTAGCCAAAAATACTAATCCCGATGTCGTGATTACGGAAATCGGCGGAACGGTGGGAGATATTGAATCTTTGCCATTTTTGGAGGCAATTCGCCAGTTTCGCAAGGATGTCGGCCGGCAAAATGTTGTGTATATGCACGTCACGCTGATACCTTGGATTCCTTCGGCTGGGGAGATGAAAACTAAACCGACTCAGCATTCGGTGAAGGAATTGCGGTCGATCGGCATTCAACCAGATATTTTAGTCTGTCGGTGCGATCGCCCGCTGTCTTTGGGCATGAAACAGAAATTGTCGGAATTCTGCAACGTACCCGAAGAATGTGTCATCACCGCTCAAGATGCCAAAAGTATCTACGAAGTGCCGCTGATGATGGAACAGGAGGGTTTGGCGGAACAAACCATCAATTTGCTGCAACTGGAACATCGCCAGCCAGATTTACATCAGTGGCAAACTTTAGTCAACAGGCTTTACAGTCCAAATCACAAAATTGATATTGCTTTAGTTGGTAAATACGTGCGGTTGAACGATGCTTATCTTTCGGTGGTTGAAGCTTTGCGGCACGCGGCAATTGCCATCGGCTGCGACCTGAATTTGCACTGGATTAACTCAGAAGATTTAGAATCGGGAAACCTCGATAATTATCTCAAAGATATCAACGGCATTCTTGTACCGGGAGGTTTTGGGGTTCGGGGAGTTGACGGCAAAATAGCCGCGATCGAATATGCTAAACACAACAAAATTCCATTTTTGGGATTGTGTTTGGGGATGCAGTGTGCTGTGATTGAATGGGCGCGCAACACCGCTCAACTCAAAGATGCCAACAGCGCTGAATTTGACCCGGATACAGCAAATCCGGTAATTAATTTATTGCCAGAACAGCAAGATGTAGTCGATTTGGGCGGTACAATGCGACTGGGTTTGTATCCGTGCCGTGTCAACCCAGACACGCTAGCTTTCAAACTTTATCAGAAAGAAGTGATTTACGAGCGGCACCGCCATCGGTACGAATTCAACAACGCCTACCGCAATCTTTTCTTAGAATCAGGTTATGCCGTCTCCGGTACATCTCCAGACGGCCGATTGGTAGAAATGATCGAATTGCCCAACCATCCTTTTTTCATAGCCAGTCAATTTCACCCCGAATTCCAATCTCGACCTAGCACCCCCCACCCATTGTTTCAAGGGTTTATCCAGGCAGCTAGCATCCAGGGAAAGCAGGATGTTTTAGAAGATGAGGGTCGCGACTTGGTGGCCGGGAAAGTTGTCGCAAACTGATCTGATATCATGTGCGATCGATTAGTTCTGATATATTAGATGTCTGTAGGGGCGGTTCAGAGTAGACAATATTCAAATCGCCCCGACAATGGACATTACAAAACCCGCCCAACAGACCAATAGGATTTGATAGGGGTCGCACTTATCGGACTAGATATCGGGCCGCATTCTCAACGAGTGAAAGACCTCACCCCCCAACCCCTATACTAGGGCTGGGGGGCTAGTACCGCAAGGGAGAAGGCAGAAGGCAGAAGGCAGAAGGCAGAAGGCAGAAGGTAAAAATCTGATATTTTTACTTAACTTTTTACGGATTTCAAGGGTGATACCAGTTTCCCAAAAGAATGCAAGTTTAGGCAACTTCCCAACCCAGATAGTCATCAGTCATGCCCAATCTAAAATCTACAATCTAAAATCTAAAATGGTAGGAGTTGTCAAACTATCCTAAAATACCAGGAAACACAGGTTTGAGGAGGCTTTGTGGCTTATTGGAGCAAAATTACTTATGAGAAAAGTACATACATAATTGACCTTGACACTATTAGTGCTTTTTCTAGCGAACTGGATAACAAGCGTCTCACCTTTTGGCTGCCTAATAGCAGTCAGCCGATTATCCTCAATCCCCAAGGCAATTATGAGGCTTACAAGCAAGTTCTCGATTACCTCAAAAAAACCATTGATCGCAATTCGAGAGGTTCGTGGATTAAAATTCATTATGACCGCAAAGAATTTGCGATCGATATGAGTCGAATTAGCTCTTTTGCTTGCGAACAGAACGGTCGGCTAAGCTTTTGCCTGCCTGACAGCGCAACTAATATTATTATCCTCCGCCAAAGCAACCCGGAAACTTATCAAGAAATTCAGGAATACATTAAAAATACGACTGGACAATCTCTGCCATGAAGCAGTAATTAGTCATTAGTCGTTAGTCATTAGTCATTAGTTAGAAGCATGAACAATGAAGGATGAACGGAGACTATGTTTAGTAACTCCTCACATTCATTTTATTTTTTTTGATCTAAAGTGCTTAGGTTGCACCCTAATTTTAGATATTAAAAAAGCGCAGTAAAATGCGCTGATTTTTTAAATTTTAACTATTGAACAAGCTGCCAAGCTAATTTTGCTGCCCCTACCATGCCTGCTTGATTGCCCAATTCAGCCACCAATAACTGTAAATCTTCGCGAGAACTCGGCAGTACACGTTGCTCAATTTCTTCTCGAACCTGCGGCAAGAAAAATTCTGCACCTGCACTAATTCCACCACCGATAATAATAGCTTCCGGCGTCAAAATATAAATGAGACTTGCCAAACCGATACCCAGATAGCGCCCGTAATTTTGCCAAAATTCTAAAGCTTTGGCATCTCCCGACTTAGCTAAATTTGCTAATTCTATAGGTTCCAAACCCGTTTCCCGGCGTATTGCTTGCACGGAAACATACTGTTCTAAAGAACCGCGATTGCCGCTGTTGCACTCCGGGCCGTCGGGATTTATAGTAATCAATCCTAGTTCTCCGGCCGCGCCTTGAGGACCTACAAATAGTTTGCCGTCTAGGATAACTGCACCGCCGACTCCTGTACCTAAAGTTAGTAAGATTAGGTTGTTAAAGTGCCTGCCTGCGCCCAACCAAGCTTCTCCCAATCCGGCACAGTTGGCATCATTTGCTAATATTGTCGGCAGTCCGGTTTTAGCTTCCACCCAGTCAGCTAGGGGGACGTTATGCCAGTTTTTGAGGTTAATTGCTACTCTGGCTATGCGGCCGGCGGCGTCTGCGGGGCCTGGAGTGCCGATGCCGATCGCACTTACAGCATTTTCGACCGGATTCAGTTGTAAAATAGCATCGGTCATCGCGGCTAAAACGGCTTCTGGCGTTGCCGGTTGAGGAGTTGGAACAGTTAAGGATTGATAACAAATGCCGTCTTCGTTAAATCTGCCGAGTTTAATTGCGGTTCCGCCTAAGTCAATGCCGATTACTTGTGTCATTCGATTGGGATTTTGGATGCAATAATTTAGGACTAATTTTAATAGTATAAACCTATTGTATGTGTCCCTAGCACAGCTTACAAATTAAGTTTGTAGTGAGGACTTCAGTCCTCAAACTTCTCTTTTAAATGTATGATAATTGGTTCCGAAAACGACCCTTAATTTTTAATAGTATCATGTCGCTCGCAATACCTAGTAAAAATTGTATACAAAAGCCAGTTCGCCTATTTAATTTCGCCTAACTTACGTTGTGCTACCTCTCGGTTGTGCAAAGCATCGTGATAGTCGGGTTTGAGAGCAATTGCCTGGTTATAAGATGCGATCGCCTCCTCAAATCTTCCTAAATTATACTGCTCATTACCTCGATCGCACCACGCCTCAGCATCTACATTAACTTCCGATTCTGCCTCCGCAGCCTCAGCGCCTGTGCGGTTCACTTCCCCAGAAAAACCCCAACCATCCCCAACAAACACCGCCTCAATCACCCTCCCCTTTGTATCCTCCTCCTCAACCTCCGGCAGCGGAAACCGTGTCAATATCTCCCGCCCAATTTGCCTCGCCACCTCTGACAATTCCCCGCTGCCAATTCTACCTAACAATACCAGCCGCTGCGCCAATTCCTGAAGCGATGCCACAGCATCCGTAGGGGCGGTGCCCCCGTGCCCGCCCTGCAGGTTTTCCCCCTCTAACAATCGAGTCCCGAACCGTCGCAACCAAGCCGCCAATTCACCATCTTTAAGGCGTTTTGCGATTAAGAATCCCGCTACATCCCCGCGACTCCAGCCGGCATTCACCCCTTCGAGGATTTCCATGAATTTCGACTCGTATTCAGCGTCAGTTAAGGTTGGGCGGATGGCGGTATTTCCCGGCGGTGGGGTGGGTGGGGTTGGGTATCCGAATATTCGCTGAATTAGTCGTTTGAAGAATTGCAGAATTTTGTTTAGCATTTGTGACGTTGGGAGGGTGGGGTATTTTCTATTTTATAGCAATTATCAAAAATAGATTACATATTGATTGCCGGCGATATCTGTATGGACACGGCGCCGTGCCGTGTCCGGGATTCGACCCACAGCAAACAATCATATAAAGTAGAATTAATCTACTTTAAAAGCGGATAATACAGTTCTCCTGTTGAGTTGATAAAACCGGCCCGATCGCCCGCTAAATCTCCCGTTCCCATAAATACGTCAACTCTCCCCGCGCCTTTGATTGCACCGCCGGTATCTTGATCCAAAACGTACCGATTCACGGCGTTTTGTTCTAGTTGTCCCGCCGCATTCGGATAAGGGAGTTTTGTACTAATTAATGCTAGTGCACCGGGGGGCATTAAAGCTTTATCGGTGGCGATCGACCTTTCGGCAGTTACTGGCACTCCAATGCTTCCTGTGGCTGGAACTCCATTAGTATCCCGGAAGAATACAAAGCTTTCATTTTTCGGCAAATATTTGTTCATATCTGCGGGAAAGTTGGTGAAATATTCCTTTAGTTTCGGCAAATTTAACTCTTCTAAAGTAAACTTTCCGTCTTTAACTAATTCTCGCCCGACACCTGTATAACTGTGACTGGTTTTGCCTGCAAAACCGACGGTCATCACGCTACCATCTGTTAGCTGCAATCTCGCAGAACCTTGGACGTGGACGAGAAATGCTTGGAATCGATCGCGCAACCAAACTAATTCTAATCCCCGCAGCAATCCTTTACTTGCCTGCAAAGCATCTTCGCCTTCTAATTGCAATCTTGTCGGGTGAGGTTTCGGCCAAGATGCCATGTTTGGCGGCATCCGGTACAGGGGATAACGGTATTCGGAATTCGGCGTGCGAGATGCTGCGTAAGTCGGCTCGAAATAACCTGTAAATGCGACTGTTCCTTTGCCGTCTTTGCCCGTGGATTTGTAAAAGACAAATTCGCGCTTGACCGATTCCTGAAGTTGTGCCGGGGTTGTGGAACTGACAACTAATTGGCGAAATCGATCGAGAGAACGCCGAACTCGATCGCGCGTAACTCCTGCTACTGGATAGCGACTGTAAGCAGTGGCGGCGGCCGATGTATTGAGATAGCGGAGGCTGTTGTCGATCGACCTTAACAGCAATTCTTTATCGCCCGGTTTGCCATTTTCGCCCCAGATTTGAGCGTCAAAGGCGATCGACTCCAATTCACTCGCTTGCAATTGATTTATACTAATTGGTTGCAGCGACGGAACTGCAACTGCAGGCACCGAAAAAGCGGTCGCCAAAACGCAACAGGCGAGCGCTAATAGCTGATAGCGAAAAATCTTGCTCAATTTCCAATTTTCCCTACTCAATTGATTATTTTCCTTATTCATCGTATCGTTCGACACTAGAAGTAAATATCGGTTCTACGCGAATTGCTAGAACGCTGGTAGGCCGAACTACCATGTATTCGCCTTGAATATTTTTAATCGGGACGTTAAGAAATTCTCTTGAATCTTGTTTCGGCACCAGCGTACTGCTGTACCACTTTTGAAAATCTTGCAGCGTTGCGAAACGCACTTCTTCGCGGTGGCCGCCTTCAAGCAGCAGGTGCACGGAATATTCGCTGGGAGTTCTAGGCATAGGAGATAGGAAGAGTTGTTGGAGGACAATCTAAAATCTAAAATCTAAAATTGATGTGGTTGTCATCAAGCAGCAGGTGCACGGAATATTCGCACTTGTGTTCTAGGCATATCTGTATTTTAGATTTTTGATTTTAAGCTTTTGGAACGATTCCATATTTTACCTCTTCCTCGGCGCATTCCCTCATCTAGTAGCTTGGATTGAGGGAGAGGGGAAGAGTGCGAGAGGGGGAGAGTGCGAGAGGTGTTGGAGAAAAATCTCAATCTAAAATCCAAAATCATAAATTGATTGACGGCGGCCCCCCTATGCGGCTACGCTGTGAAATTAAGGCTGCTTTGCTCAAAGAGGAAGCAGCCCACGTCGCTCAAAAATCTAGTTGCACTGCCCAAAGCTGCTACCAACAGCAATGGACAGCTAACCGCCAAACTGAGTAAGCAGTATGGAGGCTAATGGAGAATTTTAACACTCTCTGTAGCCGCCCTGCTCTGTGTTAACGTGCGGGGCGGCTGGGTTTTGGGGTTTTCCTAGAAAACCCAAAACCAGGAGACCATATTATGTCACAGGAATTCGTACCTGACGATAACTTGTCCGCGCGTCCAAATGACGACTCAGCAGTATCGGAACAGGAAGTCGTGCGGATAACGGTTGTCGGTTCCCGCGCAGCCGTGTTAGAAACCATCCACACCTTGTACCGACTGGGATTTGCCCAAGTCGGGGATTGGACCCCACCACAGCGAGGTGCAAAGCCGGGACAATTTATAAGTGTACTCATTCGCCGATCGCGCAAAGCTTAACAATAGGCTGAAATACGCTAGGGACACGGCATTGCCGTGTCCTCCATCGCCGCACCTACATGGCTGGATCTCGGATTGTCACATCCTCGGAGGGCGATGGCGTCCCGCCCTCGCCTGTGCTACGGGAAATTTCATCATCCAACCCCGTTAATTTTATCCGTTCCCCACAGTCAGGACACGCCTTGGCTGAAGTCTCTACAATGATTAATCCGGCGGAATACAGGGATTGTGTATTTTAGAACACGATTTGACCGCAACACTTAAAATAGTCTTGATTTACCGATCGACTGCACCCTTTTCTCATCAATATTTCGGGTTAGCTGGGGGTGTCTGTCAGCCGGAGTTGCGAGGTTCTGCTTCCAAAATGCTGATAATGGTGCACAATTTCAAATTAACAACAAAACTTGCACTATTTTGAGTAAGCTTTGGGGGGAACAGCTTAGAAAGCCTGTTTCTAAGACTGAGGCAAAATATCAAATTAATCCTCCACCTTGTCCAATTACTAATTACGAACCTATGCCCCGTCGTCAAGACTTAAAAAAAATTCTTCTCATTGGTTCCGGCCCAATTGTTATCGGTCAAGCGTGCGAATTTGACTATTCAGGAACACAAGCTTGCAAAGCTTTGCGAGAAGAAGGTTTTGAAGTAGTGTTGGTGAATTCCAACCCTGCAACGATTATGACCGATCCGGAAACTGCCGATCGCATTTACATCGAACCTCTAACGCCAGCCATCCTCGAACAAATCATCGCTAAAGAAAGACCTCAAGCAATTTTACCGACAATGGGCGGTCAAACTGCGCTAAATTTAGCAGTTGCAGTCGCTAAAAATGGCGTTTTAGAAAAATACAACGTCGAGTTGATTGGTGCTAAGTTGCCAGCAATTGAAATGGCAGAAGATCGGCTATTATTTAAGGAAGCGATGGCGCGAATTGGGGTCGCAGTTTGCCCTTCGGGAATTGCCAACACTCTCGACGAAGCCAAAGCAATTGGTCACCAAATCGGCAGTTATCCGTTAATTATTCGCCCTGCTTTTACAATGGGAGGCACGGGAGGTGGCATTTCTTACAATCAAGAAGAGTTTGAAGAAATGGCACAAGGCGGGATTGACGCCAGTCCAGTATCCCAAATTTTGATCGAACAATCTTTGATTGGTTGGAAAGAGTACGAACTCGAAGTAATGCGGGATTTGGCAGATAATGTGGTGATTATTTGTTCGATCGAGAATCTCGACCCGATGGGCGTCCACACGGGCGATTCTATCACCGTTGCCCCGGCGCAAACTCTCACAGACAAAGAATATCAGCGCCTGCGGGATGCTTCGGTGAAAATTATTCGCGAAATCGGAGTTGAAACCGGCGGTTCCAATATTCAATTTGCCGTCAATCCTGTCAACGGAGATTTCATCGTTATTGAAATGAATCCTCGGGTTTCCCGTTCCTCGGCCTTGGCCTCGAAAGCAACTGGTTTCCCCATTGCAAAAATGGCGGCAAAATTAGCGGTAGGTTACAGCCTAGACGAAATTTCCAACGATATTACCAAGAAAACTCCGGCGTCTTTTGAACCGACAATTGACTACGTAGTGACGAAGATTCCCCGATTTGCCTTTGAAAAGTTCCCCGGTTCCGAACCAACTTTGACAACGCAAATGAAGTCTGTTGGGGAGGTAATGGCGATCGGGCGCAGCTTCAACGAATCCTTCCAAAAAGCCTTGCGGGGATTGGAAACAGGCCGCGCAGGTTTCGGGTGCGACAAACCAGAAAAGTTGCCGAGTTTGGAACAAATTCGCGCCGGATTGCGGACGCCAAATCCCGATCGCATTTTTACAGTTCGCCACGCGATGATGATGGGAATGTCGGTGGAAGATATCTTCGAGTTCACAGCAATCGACCCTTGGTTTTTGGATAAAATGCAGGAATTGCTGGAAACTGAGAAGTTCTTGAAACGAACGCGTTTGGAACAGTTGACAAAAGAGACAATGTTTGAAGTAAAGCAGTTGGGTTTTAGCGATCGCCAAATTGCTTACGCCACCAAAACATCGGAAGATCAAGTCCGCGCTTACCGCAAACAGTTAGGCGTAATTCCGATTTACAAAACAGTCGATACCTGTGCCGCTGAATTTGAAGCGTTTACACCGTATTATTATTCCACCTACGAAGCGGGAGCGGCAATTTGGGAATTGGGCGATGAAGAAAAGAAAATTTCGCCTGTGGGCCACAGTCTCGCGCCGGAGTCGGAAGTTTTGCCTTCTACCAAACGAAAAGTGATGATTTTAGGTGGCGGGCCGAACCGAATCGGACAGGGAATTGAGTTTGATTACTGCTGCTGTCATGCTTCCTATTCCCTAGGAGAAGACGGCTTTGAGACCATTATGGTCAACTCGAACCCGGAGACGGTTTCGACGGATTATGATACTAGCGATCGCCTGTATTTTGAACCGCTAACAAAAGAAGATGTTCTCAACATCATCGAAGCCGAAAATCCAGAGGGAATAATTATTCAGTTTGGCGGACAAACCCCGCTGAAGTTGGCGCTGCCTTTACAAAAAGCTCTGGAAAATCACCCCGATGTACAAACAAAAATCTGGGGAACTTCGCCGGATTCCATTGATACTGCTGAAGACAGGGAGCGATTTGAAAAGATTCTGCGGGAATTGGATATTCAGCAAGCTGCTAATGGTCTAGCGCGTAGTTTTGAGGATGCTTTAATAGTAGCTCAACGGATCGGTTATCCGGTAGTGGTGCGACCGAGTTACGTATTAGGCGGGCGAGCCATGGAAATTGTTTATTCCGATACGGAATTGGAACGTTACATGACCTATGCCGTGCTGGTAGAGCCCGATCATCCGATTTTAATTGATAAGTTTTTGGAGAATGCGATCGAGGTGGATGTCGATGCGATCGCCGATGTTACGGGCAATGTGACGATCGGCGGTATTATGGAGCACATCGAGGAAGCGGGAATCCACTCCGGCGACTCTGCTTGTTCTATCCCTTACCAAACGCTTTCTGACGCAGCTTTGGCAACAATCCGCCGCTGGACTGTAGAATTAGCAAAATCCCTAAAAGTAATCGGGTTGATGAATATTCAATTTGCTGTTCAAGGGGAACAAGTTTTCATCTTGGAAGCTAATCCGCGAGCTTCTCGAACCGTGCCTTTTGTGTCAAAGGCGATCGGAGTTCCCTTAGCAAAAATGGCCTCGCGAGTGATGTCTGGCAAAACTCTAGAAGCTTTGGGTTTTACTGAAGAGATTATACCCACTCATGTTTCGGTAAAAGAAGCTGTATTGCCCTTTGCTAAGTTCCCAGGAACTGATACCTTGTTAGGGCCAGAAATGCGATCGACCGGCGAAGTCATGGGAATTGACACCGATTTTGGCAAAGCCTTTGCCAAAGCTCAATTAGGTGCCGGACAAATGATGCCGCTGTTGGGAACTGTGCTGGTTTCGATGCGCGATCGGGACAAACTAGCAGTTGTACCCGTTGTCAAGGAATTCTTAGAATTGGGTTTCAGAGTAGTTGCAACTCACGGGACACGCAAAGTTTTGCGAGAGCAAGGTTTAGAGGTAGATTTGGAATTGAAACTGCACGAAGGGCGGCCTAATTTGTTGGATTCGATCAAGAATGAGAAAATTCAACTAATTATCACCACGCCTTCCGGCGAAGAATCCCGCGCCGACGGCATCTTTATCCGCCGCACAGCTTTGACTTACAAAATCCCGATTATTACCACAATAGCCGGTGCCAAAGCGACAGCAGCGGGAATTCGATCGCTCAAATCTCACCCGATGGAAGTAAAAGCAATTCAAGACTATTACCCACAAATCTAGACTGCGAAACACTCAAAGGTAGGGTGTGCAGGGCGCACCTTACCCACAACGTAGGGTGCGCCCTGCACACCGCCCAAACCATTGGTCTCAACTTAAGGCAACACCCACACTCCGGCAGGGGTTTAAACCCCTGCCTCAAAGCTGAAGTCCTCTAAAAGAGGACTAATGAATTATTTAGTCCTCTTTTAGAGGACTTTGGCTATTAGCCAGGGGTTTAAACGCCTGGCGGTATTTGGGGTTAAGCGGTAAACATAGGGTTCGCACCACCAAAACCTAATCTGCCTCGGAATCCAAAACTCCGCTAGACAGCATCAACCTCGGCCAAACTAACAAGAAAAAACCCATCCAAGCTAATAAAGGAAGCGCGACTAAAACAGTTATCCAAACAGTTTTAAATAAAAACCAACTACCGCTAATCAGGCTAGTACCAGTTAAAAGAATCGACCAAGGCTGGCACCACCAAGGTTTGTAACTCCAAGGACTCATAGATTTTTGATCAGAAAGTTTTTTATCAGAAATAGATTTCATATTTTCAGTGATTTTTTATGGAGAATAGTCTGGCTAGCTGGATTAAGGGAAGTTAAACATTCATCACCTCTTCTGCTGTCAGCGTTAATTCGGGAAAAGTCCGCGACACAATTCGTTCGCTGCCTTTAAACGCGCTTCTTTGATAGTTGCCATCTGCATCCAAAAGGTGGACAAATACAGTTGGAACTTTGGGATTTCCCAGAAATTCCCTGCTGCCAATTGCTAAATAATCAACAATCCAATACTCAGGAACTCCGAGGCGCCGATACTCGTCCAATTTGTCTATATAATCGTCCTCCCAATTTGTTGATGTTACTTCCACTGCCAGTTGGATTGGTTCTCGTAAGGCAGAATAAGCAGAACGGTTCGATCGCCACAAATCGCGATCGATTACGCTGACATCCGGTCTCCGCCCTTGTTCGATTCCGCCTTTACTTACAGTTCTGATAACGGTTGTAGTGTTGACTACATAATTCAAATTTAGTCGCCGGATTTCATCATTGAAGCCAAATAACAGGAAATTAGCAACATCATCATGATTTCGGGTGGCATTCATCTCTACAATTTCTCCGTTTACCAGTTCATAGAGTCCATCTTCTGGACATTCTACAAGGAATTGGTCAAAGGTTAATTTCTGTGTGACTGTTGCAATCATAAGATTTATCCTTATTTTGCAGTAATACTATTAGTCTATATTACCACAGGCCGGAAGAAATTTGTTTTTGTGACGGCAGACATCCAATTCTCAAATCTAAAATATACAATCAAAAATAAAAAATCGATTCACGTAAATGGTAAAATGCGATCGCCCTAGCAATTTGCACTTAATTTTGTTACTGACTTGATACAGTAAAGTAACAAACCTAGAAATCGAGCCACTCCCAGGTCAACCCCGAACCATGAGACTAGACGAAGCCGTAGAATTTGCCGAAAACCCAGAGCCGCGCTGTCCCTGCGTCCTCCTGCTGGACACCTCCGGCTCCATGCAAGGCGCACCCATAGATGCCTTGAATGAGGGGCTGGAAATTTTTAGGAATGACCTAATTAAAGACGAACTAGCTAAAAAGCGAGTCGAAGTCGCGATTATTTCATTTGACAATCATATCAAGGTCGTGCAAGACTTCGTGACCGCCGACCAGTTCGAGACGCCACTGCTGACAGCTCAAGGACAAACCCACATGGGCGCAGGGATTCAGCTAGCATTAGATACCATTGCGGCCCGCAAATCCGAATACCGCAACAACGGCATTACCTACTACCGCCCGTGGGTATTTATGATTACCGACGGCGAACCTCAAGGTGAATCAGACGATGTTGTGGAAATAGCAGCACAGCGGATTAAAGAGGAAGAAATTAATAAGCGCGTAGCATTTTTTGCAGTCGGAGTGGAAGGTGCTAATATCACCCGTCTGGCGCAAATTGTCGAGCGCACGCCTGTAAAATTGAGAGGACTAGACTTTAGAGAGATGTTCATCTGGCTTTCGGCTAGTATGCAGAGAGTTTCTCACTCAAAAATTGATGAACAAGTAGCATTGCCACCACCCGGATGGGGAACTGTTTAGGTATTAGTCATTGCTCATTGATCATTGGTCATTAGTAAGTGAGCAGCGGTAAGTGCGGTGTGCATAGCTCTACATAATAAGTAAGGTGTGGTGTGCATCGCCCTACCTAATTAGGGATAAATAAACCCGTCCAGACTTTGCATAGTTGTGAATTTACGAAGTTTTGAGTTAAAGAGTTATTAATGCAGAATTCATCCTTTAATTGGCAAGTTGTAGCGGCATCGGTGATAGGTACGAGCCACGAAAAAAGATCGCAGCCTTGTCAAGATGCCCACTGCTGGCGTCTCTTGCCAAACGGTGTTTTAGCGGCAGCGGTTGCCGATGGTGCGGGCTCCGCAGCACTCGCAGAAGTTGGGGCAAAAATTGCTGTGGAAGCGGTTGTTGAAACGATTTGCCAGCAACAGGAAAGGCTGCCTCAAAATGACGACGAGTGGCAGGTATTCTTGACAGCATCACTGCAAGTTGCGCGGGCGCAGGTGGAAGCAGAAGCGACATTGCGGGAAGTGGCTGCGAGAGATTTAGCCTGCACTTTAATTGCGGTTGTTGCTACGCCGGAATTAATCGCAGTTGCTCAAATCGGCGACGGTGCGGCGGTAGCAGGTGATAGTGCAGGAAATGCGATCGCCCTGACTGTACCTCCCTGCGGGGAATACATCAACGAAACTATCTTTTTGATTTCGCCGAATGCGATAGAAACAGCGCAATTTCAGGTACTTCGGGAAAAACTACGGCACTTAGCCGTATTTTCCGACGGCTTACAAATGCTAGCGCTCAAAATCCCAGAAGGCACGCCACATGGGCCGTTTTTTGCGCCTTTGTTTCGGTTTTCTGGGGAGTGGAAAGAAGAGGAAGATGCGAAACAGCAGTTAGAGTCATTTTTGCGATCGCCCCGGGTTTCCGAACGCACCGATGATGACTTAACATTATTGTTAGCAACTTTTTCGAGCAATGTTTAGTCTGTTCAACTCCACTTACAAAAAGCGGATAAAAAATTATGACAGATCCACGAATTAGTGCCAGAAGCTTGTTGCGAGAAACATTTGCTACTACGGGGCCTATATACGCTCCCCTGTTGATAATCAACTCTCCCAGTTTGATATTTGCCGCGCTCAATAGTTTGGGCAAGCTAGGTTCAGCAGGTGTTGCTTTCAATATTATCTACTGGTTCGTGGCAATTCCTTTGTTGTCGGGAGCCATGATTTTCTACACTTACCGAAGTTTGACAAAAAATCCCGTAACTGTGGGTCAGGCTTTCAATCAAGCAAACAGAAGATTGCTGCAACTCCTTGGGGCTTATATTATGTGTTTGCTGCTGGTGCTTGCTGGCTGCATTGCACTAATAATTCCCGGGCTTTATGTATCATATCGCTTAATGTTTTCATTTTACGCTACCGTCATTGATAACTCTTCGGCGCTGGACAGTATTAGTAGCAGTTGGGAATTAACAAAAGGGCGCTGGTGGTTAGTATTTCGATCGTATTTTCTGATAGTTTTGGTGGCTTTTGTGCCAATAGTTTTGATTCTCATATTAATCAGTTCGACGGGAAATTTGCTAGCATCTCAGCTTGTGGGTAATGTACTCGGATTTTTAGCCTCACCGTTGATGAATGTTTATTTGGTTTTATTGTACCTGCGCCTGCGGGAATCGGCAGCAACTATTAAATAGACATCTCCTAAAAATCAAGTCAAGGGCTGTCAGGATACCTACCCCACAAAAATTGTTAGCGCGGTCTCATCAGCGGTGAAAATTTGGCGCGGTTCTATAATAAAATCGAGGTGTCAACAATTCTGCTTTAGTGTGTACAGTAGGTCGTCATTTGCAAGCACAAGAGATTAAGGATCAGCTCAACTCCCTAATTAGCGACGCAGATCTAATAGATCCGAGTTTGGCGAGAAGATTGGATGAAATCAATCGCTGGGTGAAAGATGTTAAACCCGGTTCGCTAACGGCTAAAAAATTTGTGATGGCTTTTTTGCTGCAGCTTATCCGAGATTCTCAGGTTTGGCTGGCAGTTCAATCTCTACCTTCGGAAAGAGAACAGCAAGCCGCGTTTGAGTTAATGACTCCGGGGGAAAGGTATTGGTACAGCTATCTATTTCCTAAATGGCTGAGCGAAAACGATCGCAAATTTTATATATGGAAACAAAAACTCAAGGCCGGCAAATTCGATCCGGGTGATGATATCGTGATTCGTGCGATCGCAGCCCGAATTGTTGATCGCCAAGGCACTGTTTTGTATCGATATGTTGCAGATCTTTCTATGGCAACCGATTCGATCGTTAGTAGCCGCCAACAGCAGCCCCTCTGCATTCAAGTCACAACTCTTTCGGATGAATTCTCTGAACAAAAATATCAGAATTGGCAACAAACTCTTCAAGATTGGGGGATTGACAGAGGATTATTTTTAAGTTATGATAAAAACGATGCAAATTTCCTGAATCAGTTAGTTAACATTGCATTATATAATAGTGATAATTTGCCCGCAGGTCGTTACCTCAAGTTCCCGTAAATCAAGCATATCTGCTGCTGAGAATAGTTCGACTGCTAAAAACTTGGTGAAAAAAAAATTTGACTAACTCACATATTGCACAATTTTCGACAAAGCCAAAAACCTAACCCCCAGCCTGCTTCTGGAAAAGGGAAAACAGACCAAGCTTTTTCCTCTCCTTTTCTGTCTCCGGGAGGGGTTTGCCAGACACTGGCAAGAGGTGCTTGATACGAAGGCTAAGCAATGGGAACATTTACCGCAGCAATAAATCGGGTGAAATAACTAGCAACTCGGCCTAAATTGAATTGAGATTTGATTTAATTGCGGTGAAATTGTTGGAAATAAAATCTAATTACATCAAAATCAAATACTATGACAGTACAAGGTACACATACCGTTGAAAATAACTTGCAAAAAGTCTGGGAAGAACTGGAAGCAGCCAGAAAAATGCAGGATGAATGGATGAATTACGGGGTAGATTTTGTAGATTTGTATGTGGAAGATGCGGGCGGTGATTGGTTGGAAAAGTGGGGTAAATGTGAAGAAGAATTAGAGCGAATTAAACATAATGTAGATATTGAAGCAGTCAAAGCAGCGCTCGACATTCCCAGCTTTCAGCAGACAAAACTGCTGGAAATTGCCTTAAATTGCCGTTATTCTACCAGCTATTACTCCGATCGCCCGGAGGAGTCTCCCGCTTGGCAAGAGGTTAAGTACAAACGCCTGTCACTCTTAGGGGGAGCGATTTTCGGTGCGGTTGTTAGCGATTACCTGTACCGCGAATATCCACAAGTCGATCCCAATGCTATCTCAACCTTAAAACCTCGTTTTGCAGAACCCAAAAAACTTGCGGATTTTGCACAAAAACTGAAATTAAACGAACTCAGTTGGGGCGTATGGAATGAGAAAGAAACAGAAGAAAGCGAGTACAATAGAGTTTTTTCTGAGACTTGTGAAGCTTTGTTTGGCGCGATTTACTTGGAGTTTGATCGCGATTTTTTCCGTGGGGGAAACTGGCTGATTCAGCACTTGATTGAACCAAATGTTGGGCAGCATGGGGATCTAACTGGGCGGCGACAAATAGGGCCCGAAAACGAGGTGAAACGCCGGGAAATCCTGGGCGCGGATATTCTAGATGCGATCGCGATCGACTATTTGTACAACCGCTTTCCCGAACGCAACGCCAGCCAGCTAACTCGCTGGAAAAATATGTTAGTGGCCAAAGAGATTTTTCCCAAAGACTTTAAGGCTAAATTAGGCAGTCATTACCTAGAGTTGGAAAGCAATTTCTCGCGTACCCGCGACTGGTTGGTGGATAACTTTATCAAAACCGCAGTTGACGAACTGCTAGAGGAAAGCGAAACTCAACCAGAATATGTGATTGACAGTGCGAACCCGGAATCGCTGCCAGAATTGGTCAGCCGGATTACAGACAAAAAGTGGAAAAATGAATTTGTGAGAGTTGTCAGCATTTTGCAACCTGCTGACGAACTTTTGCTGCTGATGCAACAAAAATTAGACAGTATGGTGGCTAAAGATGAAACTTTGCAGCAGTTGCTAAGCTGGGCAAATCACAAGTCTCAGTTAGTGCAAAGGAATTTAAAACCGGCGGAAATTCGCGCTTTTTATGTTGCCTTAGTTTGCGTGCTCGATTTGGCTTTGACTCGTGTCCTCGATCCGAGTCTGAAGTTTGATATATCGAAAGTTCGCCAGTTGCGGAATTGTTTGGGAAAGGCTGGAAAAAATGTAGAATTTGCGGAGGTTGATGAGTCTCTGAAATTGGCTTTTGATAATGAGGATGTGGCGTGTATCTTGGTTGGCATTTGGGCGCTGGATATTGAACCAGAACTTAAACAATTGCTGGCACAATTTCAGACTGAGATGCCAGATTTGCAAAACTGGAAAAAGTGGCGCAAAGAGTGCGGTTGCAGTTGGCTGGCAAAATTCAAAACTGCGATCGGCTACAATTTATATTTGGGCCCCCAACAGAAAACTTTGCTGCAACAGTATTACTATGCCCACAACTTGCTGGTGGAATGCCTCAACAGCGATAATTGTCAGGTGACACCGGCGGTCAGACAAAAAATTGAGGATAAAATGTTGTTATTGTCGGTGGATTTGAAGCTGGTTCATATTTAATTTGGATAGCGCGGAGGGGCGGGACGCCCATCCCACTAATGGATGGACGGGCGGGACGCCCATCCCACTAACAGCAACAGGGCTTACCCACTCCCACCCAAGAAATCGGGTTTTTTACCGAATCTGCGGGCTGCAATGCGTCTTTTGGTGAAAAACTCGGTCTCTCCTCACCCGTGCCTAAGTCATAAGAAGGGTAAGATTTAATGGGCAAGTCAAATTTATTAAGTGATGGCTTCCAAATCCTGTATCCCATAACGGAATTCTATGCAGTTGCAGCGCCAATTTAGCGGACAACTGATTGCGATCGACACCAAAACCGCGATCGCCAGTGGGGGTGAAGGTCGCATCTACCCGATCGCCCAAGACTCGTCCCTTGTAGCAAAAATCTACCACAAACCGACAGACGAAGACGGCGACAAACTCACAGTCATGTTCAGTATGCCGCCGGATGCGCCGATCGCGGAACCGGGACACGCTTCCATTGCTTGGCCGATTGATTTGCTGCATACTGTCGGCGGGCGAGAAAAAATCGTTGGTTTTGTGATGCCGCGCGTCAACAAGGTGATGCCGGTACACACTTTCTACACTCCCAAAACCAGGCGCGAACAAAAACCGCTATTTAGCTATCTTTACCTCCACCGTACCGCCAGAAATCTCGCCTCGGCTGTAAATGCCCTCCACGTCAGGGGTTACGTCATCGGTGACGTAAACGAGTCGAACATTCTCGTGACGGATACGGCGTTGGTAACGCTGGTGGACACGGATTCGTTTCAAGTCCGTGATCCTTATACGGGTTACGTTTATCGGTGTCCCGTGGGGAAACCGGAGTTTACGCCGCCGGAGTTGCAGGGGCAGACTTTCCGCGATATCGATCGATCTCCAGAGCACGATTTGTTCGGTTTAGCGGTATTAATTTTTCAATTGCTGATGGAAGGTACGCATCCGTTTTCGGGAGTCTATCTCGGTAGCGATGAACCACCGTCTTTGGAAGCGAGAATTCGATCGGGCCATTTCCCTACAGGTACGAAACGGATTCCCTACCGCCCGATGCCCGCGGCGCCTCCTTTTGAGATGCTGCATCCCCGGCTGCGGCAACTGTTTATCCGCTGTTTTGAGGAAGGGCACGGCAATCCTTCCGCGCGCCCGGATGCGAAAACTTGGGTGAATGCGATTCGGGAAGCGGAAGATGCTTTAGTTACTTGCAGCAGAAATAGTCAGCATAAATACGGAAATCATCTCAGTCGGTGCCCTTGGTGCGATCGGGCAAAACTCCTGAAAGGGCGCGATCCGTTTCCTTCGCGGCAAGCAATCAGCAACGGATTGCACTTGCAGCCTGCAAAAATCAAGCGTAAAAAGCCCCAGTCACCGCCTGTCGTGGCCCAGCCCGCAGTGCGTCGGCAACAGCCCTCCACGGGGCTGTCACGCCCCCTGGGCCAGTACGCAGTGCCGTTGCTACCGATGCCGATGTCTTCTCGGAGTCGGACTCCTGCGCCTCAGCTTCCCGTGGGCAAGTTTGAGCGCATTTTTCAGGATGCTGCTTGGGGAGGTGTTTGGGGTAGTTTGTGTTTGGCGGCGATCGGGGGGATTTATTCGGCAATAGCTGAGGGCGGCAGTGCTATTTTGGGGGCGATTTTTGTTGGTTCGATTTGGGGCTGTTTTTTTGGGGTGATGTGGGGGGTTTTTACTTTGCCGCCGAATCAGATTTGGCGGAAGTGGGGCGGAGTTTTGGTGGGGGCGTCTTGGGGGGCTTTTTTGTTGGCGGCGATCGGCGGTGCGGTGTTTGGCGCGATTAATAGCACTCCGGGGATCGGGGAGAGGATTTTGGCTGGGGCGGGGGTTGGTGCTCTCTGGGGCTGTGTTTGGGCAACTTTTCAGCCTCCTCTGGCGCTGCCAGTGGGGAGGGTGTGGGGCCGGCGGGGAGGGTATTTGGGGGCCGTCTGGGGCTCGTTTGTGGGGACTCTGGCTGGTGTTTTTTTGGGGGCTGGGCTGGTGGTTTGGCAGCAATACGGTGTCCAGATGCGGCCGGTGAATGAGTTTGCTGGTTTGTTGCTGGGTGTGGCGATCGTGGCGGCTGGTGTGGGTTCTGTTGGGGGTGTGGTTTCTGGGGGTTTGTTGGGTTTTTGCGGGTTTGCGCCGAAGTTGCCGATTTCGTTTCAGCCTTCGGGTGTCAATGGTGGGGCTTTGGGGGCGATTTGGGGCAGTTTTTTGGGGACTTTTGCGGGTACTGTGTTGGGGGCGGCGGTGTCTGCGATGTTTCCGGCTGTTAACGCTGGGGTGCCGGTGGAGTTGGGGCCTGTGGCAGGGGCGATCGTGGGGGCTGGTTTGGGGGCGATTTGGGGAGTGGTTTCGGGTAGTGTTTGGGGGGCTTTGGGCAAGTGGTGATCGGGTTGATGTCTGTTTTTGGGTGGAAAATGCGTCTATGCGTAGGTGTAAAAATCGAGGTGTTAATTTTGGGGGCTATAATGTATATGCTCTAAGGGTTAGAGGCACTTCAAGCTTAACAATGGTAGACGCAATCGCTGGAATCTATGGTGGAAAAGGGTTTGAGGGCTGTATGAAAATTGGGGTATTGACAAGTCGAAGGCTGAAATGGTACTTTTGTTTTATGCAGACGCAAATGAACCTTGAAAACCAAATACAGCAAAGCTTCTGGAACGGGCGGCCGCAATTAACCTAACTCCCTATCAGGGATTGAAACTCGAGATTGGGTTTATTCACTTCAAATTCAACATCGCCGCAATTAACCTAACTCCCTATCAGGGATTGAAACCAATCATTTAGTTAGCGGCCATCACCATTACCGCAGCCAAGCCGCAATTAACCTAACTCCCTATCAGGGATTGAAACTGATATCTGCGGCTGGATACGGGATGTGATTAGGAGCCGCAATTAACCTAACTCCCTATCAGGGATTGAAACCAAAGACCGTAATAGACGGCGACTGTACGGTAGCGCCGCAATTAACCTAACTCCCTATCAGGGATTGAAACAAACTCCGATCGCAGTCTCAAATTTTCAAAGAAAGCGCATGCCGCAATTAACCTAACTCCCTATCAGGGATTGAAACGCCGCCGGTGCGGTGATAGGCGCTGGCTTAGGCTGGCCGCAATTAACCTAACTCCCTATCAGGGATTGAAACGCCATTGCCCGTATCCGGCGTGTGGATCGAGGCCGCAATTAACCTAACTCCCTATCAGGGATTGAAACATTATCTAACAAATTTGGGTGTCCTCAGCCGGCCGCAATTAACCTAACTCCCTATCAGGGATTGAAACTCCTCAAGGCATGATCAAAGTCGGCAGATGGTCGGGCCGCAATTAACCTAACTCCCTATCAGGGATTGAAACCAGTTAATATTATTCACGGCGGATGTTGTTGAATTGCCGCAATTAACCTAACTCCCTATCAGGGATTGAAACGTCCTTTTGGTGCCACTTCTCATGAGGTTTTGGAGTGCCGCAATTAACCTAACTCCCTATCAGGGATTGAAACTAATTTTTCCTCAACCTCATCTCGATCGCGCCGCGCCGCAATTAACCTAACTCCCTATCAGGGATTGAAACGTATCAAAGCCTAGGGGACAAACAACAGCACGACGCCGCAATTAACCTAACTCCCTATCAGGGATTGAAACAAATCGCAAATTAAGCTTAATTGGTATAGTTGAGTCTGCGCCGCAATTAACCTAACTCCCTATCAGGGATTGAAACTAATATCACAAAAAGTGACGATTTTATTTTAGAAGGGCCGCAATTAACCTAACTCCCTATCAGGGATTGAAACGTAGTAGACAACTCCGAAGCGCTTGACACATGGAGCCGCAATTAACCTAACTCCCTATCAGGGATTGAAACACTGACTGAAATAGTAAAAATGTTTTGCGATAAAGACGCCGCAATTAACCTAACTCCCTATCAGGGATTGAAACGGACAACTGCATACCTAAAAAAACCACAGGGGAAAGGCCGCAATTAACCTAACTCCCTATCAGGGATTGAAACACAAACCGCCTACCGGGAAAGTGCAGAACCCTGCGCCGCAATTAACCTAACTCCCTATCAGGGATTGAAACGGGATGGGGTTGGGTCGGCACTCCTACTCGATTTACTGCCGCAATTAACCTAACTCCCTATCAGGGATTGAAACACTTCAAGGGATTTAACAAAACCTAGAGCAGGAGCCGCAATTAACCTAACTCCCTATCAGGGATTGAAACCTTTGACCCTTGTTGATTTATCTGAGTCTGCTGGCCGCAATTAACCTAACTCCCTATCAGGGATTGAAACATTGTAGTGACAGAAATTATATCATTGGTAGCGAGGCCGCAATTAACCTAACTCCCTATCAGGGATTGAAACGGATTGTCCCAAAGACCGTGAGCAACAGCCCTTGCCGCAATTAACCTAACTCCCTATCAGGGATTGAAACGTTGCTGGCGGCCCACTTTTGCAATTTTGAAGAAAGCCGCAATTAACCTAACTCCCTATCAGGGATTGAAACAACCCAGCTAACTTCCTCTGTTGTCCACGTAGTTTTTGCCGCAATTAACCTAACTCCCTATCAGGGATTGAAACTTCAGCAAGAAGCAATCGCCGATGTGGCACTGGGCCGGCCGCAATTAACCTAACTCCCTATCAGGGATTGAAACAAAGCAAGTATGAGCTTTGGTAAGGATTTGATAGACGCGCCGCAATTAACCTAACTCCCTATCAGGGATTGAAACAAACTACTGAATTCCTCAGACAACAACGAAGCCCTGCCGCAATTAACCTAACTCCCTATCAGGGATTGAAACAGATTGAGGCTAGGCGTAATGCCAATTTTTAGGTTAGCCGCAATTAACCTAACTCCCTATCAGGGATTGAAACTTCAGATGCCTTCAGAGATTTCCTTTGATGGACTTCTTTTGGCCGCAATTAACCTAACTCCCTATCAGGGATTGAAACTGGTACGAGACATCTGTTGTCCGCACCCAAGGATTGCCGCAATTAACCTAACTCCCTATCAGGGATTGAAACTTGCTGTAAGTCTGACAAGCGCTTCTGGAATCCTTGGCCGCAATTAACCTAACTCCCTATCAGGGATTGAAACCGCTGGGACTGTAGCATTCCTATCATCAAATGTGGGCCGCAATTAACCTAACTCCCTATCAGGGATTGAAACAATAGATTAGTCATTGGTAGGGAAGGAATAAAGAGCCGCAATTAACCTAACTCCCTATCAGGGATTGAAACTTATTGGAATTGAAAACTTGCCACCTGAACAAAAACAGCCGCAATTAACCTAACAATACTCCGGACAGTTTTTAAAGAGGAATGCGATCGCAATAAAATAGAGAAGTGAAAAAAGTGAGTGCAATCTCAA
>NZ_JAUBRB010000054.1:0-49001 GCF_036701585.1 Microcoleus sp. POL10_C6
GCAGGTTTTTTTCCATAATTGTAATATTCCGCCCAGAATGTCACACTTGTCAATACCCTCTGACCTGAATCCTTACACTTATTCATAGCCTAAACTGCCAAAAAGCGATATACTGGCAGCAAACTTTCTCCTGCAATATCCGTGAAGTATTTGCTCGATCGCTGCCTCCACTTTGTATGGACAGACCGACCAATTCGCCAGCGGGGAACAATCATCGTTGCTATCCCCATTATTTTTCTGTTTGCTTCCCTGCTAGCAATTGCAGCCCTCCGAGAGATTACCATACAGATAAGAGAGCGAGGAGATACTAATAGGGCAATACTTCAGGAAACTAACCGCTTGTTAACCCTTGTGGTGGATGCGGAAACGGGCATTCGAGGTTACGGCTTGACGAAGCGCCCCGCATTTCTCTCACCCTACTTAGAAGCCAAGAAGAGTTTGCCTCCGCTGCTGGCTAAACTCAAGGTTATGGTTCAAGAAAACAAACTGCAAGCTCAGCGATTTGAAGAGATAAAAAAAAGTACCGAACAGCATATAAATTTCTTGCAAAACACTTTGAATAAGCTCGACAGTTCGGCAACAAGCTTGCAGTCGCCGGAAATAATTGAGGTGTTCACTCAAGGCAAATTGAGGAGGGATAACCTGCGTGCAAAAATTAATGTGTTTGCTAATGCCGGCGAAGCCTACCAGAAAGCTCTAGATGAGCAAAGACGGGGTTTGATAGATTTCACTAATTTTGTGCAAGTTGCTGGTTTGCTTTTCGGCTGTTTGGGCGCCGGGGCTTCGTGGTATTTATTTGATGCTTTAGAGAAGGAGTTGAGGAAGCGGGAAGCAGGCTTGGAAGAAAGTAAAAGTCGCATTCAAGCTGTTGTAGACAATGCGGCTGACGGGATTATCACTTTGGACGCAGGGGGAAATATTGAGTCTTTTAATAAGGCAGCAGAAAAGATTTTTGGCGAGAAAGCCGATCGAATAATTGGCTCTAACCTGCGGCGACTGATAGCTCAACCGCAGCCGTACAGCAGCGTGGGGGATTATTCGGTCGAATATTTTGTGTTACATCCAGATACTACGCTGAAGACTTACCAGCAAGAAACAGTTGGAATTCGCCACGACGGAACTAAGTTTCCGATGGAATTAGCTATCAGCGAAATGCGTCTGGCAAATCAACATTTGTTTATTGCAATTTGCCGCGATTCCAGAGGACGAAAACAAGCCGAGGAAACTCTGCGAAAGCAAGCGCAAATGCTGAATTTGGCAAATGATACGATCGCGGTACTAGACTTGAATGGGGCAATTTCTTATTGGAATTTGGGGGCGAAGTGGCTTTACGGGTGGCGGAAGTCGCAAGCAATAGGAAAAAATATTCACAAGCTTTTACAAACAGAATGGACCCAACCTTTTGAGGTAATTCAAAAAGTATTCTTCGAGAAGGGTTCTTGGCAAGGAGAACTCGTGCGAACTAAGAAAGACGGGACAAAAATAACGGTGGCAAGCCGATGGACTTTGCAGTACGACGATCAAGATCAACCGGTTGCTATTTTGGAAATCAGCAACGATATTAGCGATCGCAAACGCTCAGAAATTGCTTTAGCCCAAAGCGCCCAGCGGTTTCGCGCTACTTTTGAGCAGGCGGCAGTCGGCATGGTTCAAGCGAGTGTGGAAGGCAAATTTCTGTTAGTCAATCAAAAAATTTGCGAAATTTTGGGCTACAGCCGCCAAGAATTGGTGGAGAAAAAATTTCAGGATATTACTTGGCCTGGAGATTTGGCAAGTGAACTGGAACTTGTGCGCCAATTGTTAGCAGGAGAAATTGAAAATTTCTCTCTGGAAAAGCGCTACATCCGCAAAGACGGAGAGTTGGTGTGGGCAAACTTGACGGTTTCGCTGCTGCGAGAACAAAATGGCACTCAATTTCTGATGAGTGTGGTTGAAGATATTAGGGATCGCAAACAAGCGCAGGAATCGCTGCGGTTGCGCGCTCAAGAATTGAGGTTAACAGCCCAAAATCTGGCTCAAACGACGAATGTTTTAAGAAAGCGGAATCAAGAATTAGACCAGTTTGCTTATGTAGTTTCTCACGATTTGAAAGCGCCACTCAGGGCGATCGCAAATCTCAGCAGTTGGATAGAAGAAGACCTCAGCGAGTCGATGACAGAGGATACTCTGCACCAAATGAACCTACTGCGTGGCAGAGTTCACAGGATGGAAGGTTTGATTGAGGGACTGCTGCAATATTCCCGCGTCGGACGAATTCAAGTGCCTTCAGAAATGGTAAAAGTTGAGAATTTATTAGCCGAAATAATTGATTCGTTGGCGCCACCCTCTGGATTTGAGGTGAAAGTTGAACCGGGAATGCCAACTTTTGTGACAGAAATATTGCTGTTGCAACAGGTTTTTTCTAATTTAATTAGCAACGCAATTAAGCACAACCGATCTGAATCGGGTCACGTAAAAATCTCGGTTAAAGAGTTAGATGATTTTTACGAGTTTTCTGTAGAGGATGACGGGCCGGGAATTGATCCTCAATATCACGATAAAGTTTTTGTAATTTTTCAGACCTTGGAAGCTCGCGATAAAGTAGAAAATACTGGGATTGGTTTGTCGCTGGTGAAAAAAATTGTCGAAGGTCAAGGGGGCAGTATTTCCATAGAATCTGCCGAAGGTGAGGGAGCTACTTTTCGGTTTACTTGGCCGAAGCAACCTATTAGCCAAGACGGAACATAAAACAACTCTAAAGGTAGGATGTTTACGGATTACCGCAATCCAAAGAGTAAATGTAGGCTGCAGACGGACTACAGAGAACCCGATAGCGAGTGTTTAAACTGGATCACAACGGATTTCGATGATAAATCCATCAGGATCGTAAAAGTAAATGCCGCGTCCTGTAGCGCGAGTGACGGGGCCGCTGTCGATCGCAATTTGATTAGACTTTAGCACTTCCAGAGCGCGATCGAACAAAGCCGGATCGATGTCGAAGGCTAAGTGGTTGGCGCGGGTAAAAGCTTTCTCCGGGTCTGAATTTGGCGGTTCCAAGTCTGGCTGCCAAAATAAGTCAATAACAGTGCCGTCTGGGGTAACGAAATTAGCGACTTTACCAGCGGCTACCATTTCTGTTAAAGTTGCGGGAATTTCTGCGCCTGTTAGTTCGTGCAGGCCGAGAATTGTACCGTAGAAGTGGCGGGAAGCTTTCATGTCGCGCACGTTTAAAGCGATATGGTGAACGCGGCGCAAATTCCCCGGCGCGAGGGCAATTTTGACGTTGTTTTCGGTAGTTTGCATGATTGTCATCAATTGCGAATGTTCAAATTGAAAGCAGTTTGATTTATTCAGATGGTCTGCTGTAAAATAAGCATTTTCAGTGGGTAGTCAGGAGTGGAACCCTCCGATTTCTATGAGGACTGAAGTCCTCACTACCAACACTTTTATTCGGGTCGTGCGATCGCACATACTATCCATTAGTATTATTTTTCTTTAGGAAACGATGCCATGCCTACAAATAGCATGGCCAGACCACCTGCCAGAATTGCGAAGGCAAGTACACCTACAACTAAATCTAATCCCGATGTATTTTCCATTAAATTAAACCGTTCTCCAATTAAATACAATCATCGGTATTTGTTTATGGTTTAGTGCTTGCACACAAGGGGGAAGAGCAGAAGAAAAAAAATAGCTTTCAACTTATTGGAAAAAAAGCCTATTAATTTCTTCCGTCTTCCCTAAACATCCATCCGTTAAATCAGTTAAATCCTGTACACTGCTTAGTTGCCGAACTTCTTATTTCGCCAATTCTCGATCGATAGCAGCGATTAGTTCGGGCGAATCGGGGCCAACACTGCTGCGGAATCTGGCCACCACTTCACCCTGTTTGCTAACTAAGAATTTCTCAAAATTCCACGAAACCTCACCCTTGGGATCGACTGCATTCGTAAGCTTAGCGTATAGCGGGTGCTGTTGAGTACCTTTAGCGCGTACTTTGTCAAATAATTCAAAGGTTACGCCGTACTTGGTAGTACAGAAATTGACGATTTCTGGATTACTTCCGGGTTCTTGACCTCCGAAGTCGTTGCAGGGAAATCCTAAAACACGGAGTCCAGCCTCGCTGTACTTCTTGCTCAATTCTTCGAGCCCTTTGTATTGAGGTGTATAGCCACATTTCGAGGCTACATTAACTATCAAGAGTACCTGGCCAGCGTACTCTCCTAGCTGCTTGTCTTCGCCTGCGATCGTTTTTACTTTAATGTCGGAGATTGTGCTTGGCATTTTCAAATACTTTTAAATTTTACCACCACAATTTTACCCCAAGTCGGTACAATTTTGTCTAGATGCCGATCACTAAAAATTTCAATATCCTGGTCGGGGCGGGCTGACGGGTATCGCGCTTATATTATAGATATGGGTGAACCCGCCCCTACCAAAATTACGGTTAATTTACCCAAGACGATATTAGTAGATGGCTGTGAAATTTTCCCACAGCATCTATAACAATCCTTGCATCATTTGTGAATTTCTTACTCCCTCCCCTTGAGAAGGGGAGGGCTGGGGTGGGGTAAAAAGTTTACGACTCCGGCAAGGATTACTATATCCCCCCAGTCAGCTATTAGATTTAAGTTTCTTGCTAATAGCTAAAATCTACACCGAAAAGCACGAATGTTTTAACTCTCTGAGTGGTGTTCCGTCATCCATTTTTGGTAAGTATCCTCAAGTTGCTTGTCTTCGAGAACGAGTTCGAGGCGGACTTTGACGCAACCGTGGCGGGGTTGAGATGCGATCGAATTTAAGATCCTGCTAGCTTTCTGCACAGAGGTAAATTCCGCCTTAACTGTCGGTTCATGGCGATCGCTCTTAATCTCCGTCAAATCTATACCGGTGATGTTTCCCTCGCCTAAATCTATTTCGGCCAACACCTTCGGATCGTCGCCGACTTGTTCGACAATCAGCTTTTCCCACTGGATGGGTACTTGTACCATCCGAGTTTCAATTTCTTTACGCACTATGACTTCGCCGACTTTGCGCTTGCTGCGATTGATCACCAATCGTTCTTCTAGCAGGCGAATTACTTCTTGATCGACAATATCGAAGTTGTCCTCATCCTCATCTGTCTCCAAATTGGGATCTGTGAGATCGGCATCTGTTATATTTGACATATCTGTTGAGGGATTGGTTAACTCACTGTTGCTAAATTCACTATGCGTTTCAGAGGCATTTTCTAAATACGGATGCGCGCCGTTTGCCGACACTACCGGCAGCATATCTACTTGATCCGAATTAATAGTTACGAACAGTGACTTTTGGTGATAATCGACTTTTTTGAGCAGCTTAATACTTAATAAAAAAGTGCGGGTATTTTCGCTACCTAACCCGGTCACCACAAAATTTAACTGACCGTTAGCATCAAAATAGACATCTTTAACTTTGCCGACCAAGTGACCTTGGTTGTCTTTGACGGTAAAACTTTTTAGCTTAGTTCTGACTTTTTCAGGAACCCGGTTGAGACCGGTTATTGATTTAGCAGTTGCTATCTTTTCTGCTGATGCTTGACCGTTCATTTTTTAAACTTTCCTGCTTAGGGATTTTTATTATGAATTGGTAAGGGGAAATTGGTAAAGGCGGGGAAAGTGCATAAACGTTGCCACAACTAGACAAGTTTTGTACCCCCCCGCCGCTCACATAGGAATTGTGCGATCGCTACCAATCCAATCAAACCTGCGCGGTGACAGAATTATGTCATTAAGGCGCAATTCCTATGCAATAGCTGTTGCGGTTGGTTTAGATCTTTTGATTTGTATTATCTACAACCGCAGTTCCATCAGTCTTAACGTCTAATTCTTCACGACGCAAGGTTTCTTCGCCCTCAACCGTGCTGCGAACAACTTCTTTTCTGATGTTGACTTCTTCGCGCACGAAAGCTTCCTTGTGGATGTCGGCAGTTTCTTCGTAGACTTCCATGCGTGCAACTTCCCCTGATTGGAAGTCAGCCTCACCGACTGAAACTACTCGACCCGCTTCTACCGGGGTTACTCGATCGATTACAACTCGTTCTTTTTCAATGGGTACTGAAGCTCGCGCTGTTTCAGTTTCCACGCGCTTGCCAACTGCTACTTCGCCTGTTTTTGCGCGGTGTTTGTTGGCAATCAAGCGTTCTTCATAAAGCTTGAGATTTTGGTGCTGCTGTTCGTTGGTTTCGTAGAGAGGGCGGTCGATATCGTAGTTGTAGCTGCTGCGATCGTAGCTAGCAGGAGTTGCAGTGCTTGCAGCGGCAGTTTCTTGATTGCGGTAGACGCCTCTTACCTGTTCTTCGCGATCGTAATCTACTGCTTCTAATTCATTGTAAGCCGGCAATTGTTCTGCTTGAGCTTTGTTGCGAAGGCCTGTGGCGTGGACGCGACGGGCTCCGTAGTCGAAGCGGGCCGAGCCGATTGGCAACAATACTTTTTTGCCAAAAATCCAAATACCGGTATCAATTACCAGATAGCGGAAACGACCAGTGTCATCAACCAAAGCGTCATAAACCGTGCCTACTTTTTCATCAGAGTCGCCAGCATAAACATCAAATCCCTTGATGTCGTCTCCAGCAAAAATCTCTTCCTGATAGTTAGGATAAAATTCTGCTAATCTTTGAAGTGCCATGTGTTTTTTCCTCTTTGCTCTACTTAAATTAATAGTAGAAATTAATTCGCTAACTTCCCTCTCCCTAAAGTCAGAAGTGTATAATTTAGGTTGTTTAATACTATAGGAATACTACGGCATCTCTGCTTCTGTGCTAGCGCGCTCAGCTATTTTAAAGATTGTAAAACTATACAATCGTCAATCTTATAACAAGTATTAAAAGTCAAAGCCATCCGTAGGAACAGGGCATTGCTGTGTCCTACTCCCCCCTGCCGGAGACTCCTTTGTGGTGTGCCTACTGTTAATAATTGTTAACTATGTGGTGACAAATCAACATTACCTAGTATAGTAATAGACAAAAATTAAAGTCCCTCATCTTGCAGGAGAGGGGCTTCGGGAAAGTTAGAAATTTTCAGTTCAGAGTTGATTGAATTGAGTTCTGATAGCTTCTATCCGACTGCGGTTAACTCCCATATCCGACTGTCCCAGACGGGAAGCCGATCGCACATGGATGACTTTTGCTGCATCATCTACCAAAAATTCAACGTCATCAACAAACCCCATCAAAGCACTGGTAAACTCCGCATAGAGGTAATTATCAGTTGCCGTGATAATTTTAGTTTTTCCATAGGACTCGATTACCCCTTTGAGCTTTACCATCGCTTCACTCTGGGACGAAGTGTATGCCAAAGGCTCAATTTTGTGTTCGGCATCTTGACTGAAGCTGCTGACGCAGTTGGGGGAACTCGGGCACGCTGCGAGTTTTCCTGACTGAATCCCGATATTGGCAGGTCTGGTTCCAGCAAACATTGTTTTTTCTCCGGGTATAGCGATAAAAGTAGCGATCGACAGTACCGCTACTGCTAGCAGTGATATTAAAATAACTAGGACTCTTTTCAACGCTGTCGGCGATTTTGTTTCAACTGTTTGCAAAGGATTAGCCCTCCAGAAAGTGCAAGTTGGATATAATACCAAATCCGGCTTAAATACCCCCTTTATTTCTTAGTCTGCGTGGGCGAAGCCTGCGCGTCAGCGCTTAGGCAGACTTCGTTTGTATAGTAGCGGTTTCAACCGCCGAATCATAAAGGGTATGGCAAACCCAGATTTGGTCTACTTTTCATATTAATTGAAATTGACCTCTAAAATTTAAAAAGATTTTTTTTGTTCTTCAATTAACCAGTAAGTCAGCATTCTTCCTTTACCTTTAACCGGGATATGACCCCGTTCTTCCAAAACAAACTGCTCTTTCAAACGCTCATAAGTCGCAGCCGTCACTTGAATTTTACCCGGCAATCCGTTCGACTCCATGCGTGAAGCAACATTAACAGTATCACCCCACAAATCATAGCTAAATTTACTAATCCCAATAATTCCAGCCACCACCGAACCGCTGTGAATTCCGAGTCGCAATTGAAAATTTTCTCCCATTTTGGCATTAAACCTCCTCAAAGCTGCCTGCATCTCCAAAGCTAAAAGTGCGATCGCCTCAGAGTGATCCTCCCGTGGCGTCGGCAAACCCCCAACCACCATGTAAGCATCCCCAATCGTCTTAATCTTTTCCAACCCGTGCAATTCAGACAACCTATCGAACTCCGAGAAAATCCCGTTCAAAATTTCTACCAACTGCGTCGGACTTTTGTGAGCCGAAAACTCTGTAAAACCCACCAAATCAGCAAACAAGACGCTCACATCATCAAAATGATCTGCTATCAACTTTTGCTCTTTTTGTAAGCGATCTGCAATAGGTTTCGGTAAAATATTGAGAAGCAATTTCTCGGTTTGTTCTTGCTGCACTTTCAGCGCTGCTTCAGCTTGTTTCCGCTGAATCAGTGAACCTAGCTGCGTAGCAACCGCACTCACTAATTCCAACAGGCGCGGCTGACATTTCAGGACTTTTTCCCGATAGAAAATTAAAATAGCTAACACTTGGTTGTCCGCCAAAATGGGCACCCCAAAAGCCGCTTTTAATCCCACACTAACCGCAATTTCCGCGCGTAAAAAAACTTGTTCAGGTGCAGTAGACACATCATCGATCCATTCAGACTGCTGCGACTGCCAAATCCTACCTGGGAGTCCCACACCGGGAGCAAAAATCAACTGCCAACTTGTTTGTCGGAATTCGGCAAAACTGGAGTCGCTGACGTACCTGCCTGTAGCGCATTTTAAAAAGCCCTCACTGCAAGGAATCCAAGCTTCGCCCAGATTCCATTCAATAGTTTGGCAAATTAAACCTAAAATCACATCTATAGCCGACTCAAAATCCTCAGATTTACTAATAGCTTGAGTTGCCTGCAGCAGCAATCTTGTTTCCATTTCCACCTGGTGGCGTTCAGCTATTTCCTGGTGCAACTGGATATTTTGAGCAGTCAATTTTTGATTTTTTTCTTGCAATTGCATTTGCAATGAACGCACAGTAAGTTGATTGCTCACTCGCGCCAATACTTCTTTCACCTGAAAAGGTTTGGTGATATAATCGGCTCCGCCAACTTCAAAAGCTTTTGCTTTATTTATTCCTTCTTCTAGCGCGCTGAGAAAAATGATGGGAATTTCCCTAAATTGCGCTTGTGCTTTTAATTTTTTACATAGTTCGTAGCCGTCAATATCAGGCATCATAATATCAAGCAAAATCAAATCGGGGGGGCTAGATTGAATTGCATCTAACGCCGAAAAACCATTAGTAACAGGTCGAACCTTATAGCCATTTTTTTGCAATATTCTAATCAACAAACGCAGATTATCTGGCGTATCGTCAACTACTAAAATATCTGCTTGATAGTTTTCAGTTTGTTCCGCCTTCATCTGCATTATCTGATTCCTCCGCCTCGGCAATTAAATTGAGAATTTTCTGGTAATCAAAATTATCGAGATGACCCTGGAGGATTTCCGCCAATTCAGGATGAGGCTCCCTTATTTCGTCGATTGTCCTGACAATTAAGTCAAAATCAGCACTGCGGATTACCTGCTTTATGTTGTCTATCCATTCTGCGGGAAGTGTAGGTAAATAAGCAAGCGCAGCATTAGGGAGGGAGCCAGATAAATTATTGCGATCGCCTATTGAGATAAAATCCCTTGAGTTAGAGTAGAGATACTTAACCCCCAAATGTTTGGTCAGGGTATCAAATATATCTGTTTTGCGGAAAGGTTTGCTAATAAAATCGTCGCAGCCGACCAGTAAAGCAAACGCTTGCCTTCCTTCAATTGTACTAGCTGTCAAAGCAATAATCTTCGGAATCGGGGAGTCGGGATGGGAAATATTCATTTCCCCCTCTTGCTCTCTCTGCTTGATTCTAGCCTTAATTTGTTTAGTAGCTTCGTAGCCGTCCATCACTGGCATTCGCACATCCATCAAAATTAAATGCGGATGCCAATTTTCCCACATTTCTATTGCTTCCTGACCGTTGGTGGCTTGTTCCACCGCGAAACCCAAAGGAGAAAGCATTTTGACTAAAAGTTGGCGGTTGTCTTCGCGATCGTCCACAATTAAAATCCGGTAGCACGGTTGATTGGGTTCCAACCCACTAACTTCGCGGTTAAGTTCCGGATCGGGAATCTCACCAACATTAACTGCACTGACTGGAATTTCAAATTTAAAAGTAGTGCCTACTTCCAGTTGACTTTCTACGACAATTTCTCCTCCCATCAGGCGGACAAATTGACGGCTGATTTTCAATCCTAAACCCGTGCCTTTCTGAATTTTTTTACCGGAAGCTGTTTGCACAAAAGCCTTAAAAATATTTCCCAATTCTTCAGTAGCAATGCCAACTCCTGTATCTTCAATTTCAAAGAGAAGGAAAAAAATAGGCACAGTTGAATCCTCAGCCTCATCCCTCAATTCTACTCTGGCTAAGTTAGTGCTATTAATCGCAAATTCCCGAATGCTTCTTGTGGTATCAAAGCAAGCTGTAGGACTATCCAATAAATCCATAAATCCCGATTTCTCTAACTTTATAACTCTTAAGATGATTTCGCCTGTTTGGGTAAACTTAATCGCATTACTCAGAAGATTAATCAGCACTTGCCGCAGTTTAATATCATCGGTTCGCACGTACTGAGGAACGTCAGAATCGCGATCGAAACGCAACTGCAATTCTTGAGTTTGTGCCCGCAGTTGAAACATATCTTGCAAATCGTCAAGCAAGCGGTAGAGATCGAAGTTTTTCGGGTTTAGCGTCATCCGCCCCGCTTCGATTTTTGACAAGTCTAAGACTTCATTGATCAAGGTCAGCAAATGTTCGCCACTACGGCGAATAATTCTCATATTTTCTCGGTTTTCGACAGTCAGATCCGGGCTGGGTTCCATGATTTGTGCAAAGCCGAGTATAGAATTGAGAGGGGTGCGTAACTCGTGGCTCATATTGGCCAGAAACGTGCTTTTAGCTTTGTTTGCCGCTTCAGCAGCTAAGACGGCTTGTTGCAGTTGTTCTGTGCGTTCGTCAATTTGGGCTTCTAAGGTGTGGTGGTAATCTGCTAGTATTTTTTCGGCTTGTTTGCGATCGCTAATATCTTGAAAAGCTGCGATCGCATAAACAATATTTCCGCTAGCGTCAAAAATCGGCGTGGTATTGATCTCGATCGCAATTCTTTTGCCACCTTGACGAATTTCTACATCGTCAACCTTGACAGATTCTCCTTTGAGTGCGCGCAAAATTGGCAGATTATTCGGCGGATAAAGCTCATCACTATTGGCAACATAAAGTTGATAAGTGGCAGCTAATTGTTCCGCAGTGCTTTCCGGGATAGTGTCTGCACCCAGCAAATCCCGCGCTGTCTGGTTGAAATAGGCGATCGAGCCATCGGGATGATAAACAGATACCCCCACTGGTAAAGCTTCTAAAAATTGACTCAGGCGGCTTTCACTCGCAGACAGCGCCTCATTTGCTAGCTTTAACTCCTCGTTTACTTCTTGCCGCTTATGAATTTCATCTGTTAATTTTTGGTCTTGCAAGTAACTGTGAACTGCTTCTACTACCGTTAATTTTAAGTCTTCGTTTTGCCAAGGTTTAGGAAGATAACGGTACAATTTAGCATACTTGATAGCATTACTCAGTGCTTCCAAATCTGCTTGCCCAGTTAGCATAATAGTCAGCGTGTCCGGCGAGCTTTCGTGAATTCTTCTGAGCAGTTCATCCCCTTTAATATCCGGCATGATATAATCGGAAAGCACCAAAGCAATCTCGTATTCATCTGCCTGCAAATCAGCCAGCAACTCTAAAGCATCAGCCCCCCCTTCAGCGGTTTCAATTATACACCGATCGCCGATCGCCTTTTTCAGTTCAATCTTTAAACTGTTCAAAACATCAGGTTCATCATCAATACAAACAATCACAGGTTTTTTCATAACTTAGCCAGCCCAGATTTTATCGTCTCTATTAAGTCTTTGCTTTGCCAGGGTTTGTACAAACAACAGTATAAATCTGCTTCTTCTACTGCCCGCTGAACAGCCGCTGCATCCGCTTGTCCAGTCAACATCACTTTAATGATTTTAGGATATTTTTGGTGAACTTTAATTAAAAGTTCGTCACCTTTAATTCCCGGCATCAGCCAATCAGAAACAACCACAATCACCTGAGCTTTTTCTTGAAAGTCCTCCAGTAAATCTAAAGCTTCATCACCACTTTCAGCTAATTCATAAAAGTAATCATTTTTAAATTCCTTCTTTAGCTGAATCTTGAGAGTATTCAAAATATCGGGTTCATCATCAACGCAAAGAATTATAGGCTTATTCATCTTTTCCTCTCTGCTTAAATTTTAGTAGGTTTACCGACATGACTTGCTTTTACATTGCTTTTACATTATTGATTTCGGGGAAGGATGCAGGATATCTGTCCCCTATCTTATTTTAATAGGACTTCCGAAGATTAACCCGGTTTCTTGTAATAAATCTTGTATTTGTCAGCGAGACAGCAACGAGTATCAATCGATTTTAGATTTTAGATTTTAGATTTTAGAATTGAAGCATTGACCTCACGGATAAATTCGGGGGGCAAGTTTCATCGGATACAGGTTTTTTATTTCTGGGTCCTGAGTCTGCGAAGGAATGAATCCGGGGGCTGGCATCCTGGATGCTTTCGGTCAGAGGGAATCTGCCCCCTACAGGTAAGTTTTGTTTAATAAATTGGCAGCGAGACTGTAAAAGTTGTCTGCCCCGGTACAGAATCTACAGCGATTGTGCCTTCGTGTTTTTCCACAATTTTTCTCACAATATCCAATCCCAAACCGCTACCTTCGCCCGCAGATTTAGTCGTAAAAAACGGCTGAAAAATTTTGGTAATAACTTCTGAGGGAATACCTTTGCCGTTATCAGTAAACTTGAGGAAAATATTTGCCTCTTGCTGCCGAGTTTCAATTGTCAAAATACCTTTATAATCCATTGCTTGCAGGGCATTATGAACGAGATTAGTCCAAACTTGATTTAAGTCATCGGGATAGCACATAATTTGGGGTAAATCTCCATAGTTTTTAACTACTTCTATACCGTGTTTTAGCTGATTTTGATAAAGGGTTAATACGGTTTCAATGCCATCATGCAAGTTCGCCTGGACTTTTTCTGGTTTGCTATCAAAATGAGCGTAGGTTTTTAAGGCAAATACTACTTTTCCCGACTTCGCTGTCGCTCTTTGTATCAGACTAATACTTTTTTTAAAGCTCGCAAACTGGTAAGCACTATTTAAAACTACTTCCCAATCCGGCGATTTAAAAAGTGGCAAGAACTCTTCTATATTTTCGTAGATTTCCATGTCAACTAAAGTATCCGCAATTTCCTCGGAGTTTTCCACAGCTTCTGCCATCAAATCCGCCGCCAACTGCTGTTTAAATTTACGTTTTTCTCTGCTTGTGAATAAAACTTCTTGATGGGTTGTTCTGTACAGTAAAGCTAAAAAATAAGCTTTGCTTTCCTCAGAAAGTTGTTGATAAATTTCAGGAAATTTTTCTAAAAACTCGTCAGAAAAATTAGCTATATTATTAATAGATGAACCTATAATTCCCAGGGGGGTATTGATTTCGTGAGCAATGCCGGCAATCAGTTGTCCCAGGGCTGCCATTTTTTCCGATTGAATCAAATGCTCTTGGGTGGCTTGCAGTTCCTGCAGCGCCGCTGCTAAATCTTGATTTTTTTCTTGCAAAGTTTGTTGCAGTGAACAAATTTTTAAATGAGTTTCTATCCGGGCTAAAACTTCTTCAACCTGAAACGGTTTAGTAATAAAGTCAACTCCGCCCACTGCAAAAGCTTTAACTTTATCCAGCACGTCATTGATCGCACTAATAAAAATAACAGGAATGTTTTTGGTAATTTCAGAATCTTTGAGTTGCTGACAAACTTGATAGCCGTCCATTTCCGGCATCATAATATCCAGCAGCACTAGATCCGGGGGTATTTTTTGAGATGCAGACAATGCTAGCTTGCCATTGGGTACGGGGCGAACTTGATAGCCTTTTTCGCTCAAAATTCCTGCCAGCAACCGCAGGTTTTCTGGCGTATCGTCCACTACTAAAATATTAGCTCGATTGGTTTTAGGTGAAGTTGAATTCATCGGGTATTTACTGTTTCTCGCTGAGTTCGATTATGTTCAAAATTCTGTCATATTCAAAATTATTAATGCAATCTTGAAGCTTGCCCGCAAGAGAGGGATTGACAGTGCCGATTTGTGCGATCGAAGTCGCGATCGCCTCCATGTCCACACTCAAAATATTTTGCTTGAATTGGGCCATCCAGTCTGGAGAAAGAGAGGCGAAAGCCTCCGGTGTCAGCACCTCTTGACTTGACTCCTCTACACCTGTGGCACTTACTGCGGTTGGATCTTCATAAATATAGCGTACTCCTAAATGTTTTCCCATTGCCACAAAAATGTCCTCCTCTCGGAATGGTTTCCGCATAAAATCATCGCAACCCGCCGAAAGAATCACCGCCCGTTCTTCCTCCAAAACGCTAGCAGTTAGGGCTACAATCGCCGTTGCTTGCCCGCCAGTTGTAGTTTTAATCTGTTTGGTAGCCTCGTAGCCGTCCATGACAGGCATTCTCATGTCCATCCAAATCAGATGCGGTTCCCACTCCATAAAAATATCAACCGCTTCTTTACCGTTATTCGCTTCTCTCAACTCAAATCCGAGTGGACTCAGAAGTTTTACTAACAGTTGGCGGTTCAAAGGTTTATCGTCCACAATTAGCAAGCGATAACTCGGCTGATTCGGTTCGAGGGCAACAACTCGACGTTGAGTTTTTTTGCTTTCAATATCAGCAGCTTCAACCAGATGAACTTGGATATCAAACTGAAATACTGCACCCTTTCCGATCTCGCTGCTAACAGTAATTTCACCTCCCATTAATTGCACGAATTGGCGGCTAATAGCTAAACCTAAACCCGTTCCTTCCTGAGAATCTTTACCTGTTTTCGTCTGCACGAATGCTTCAAACAACTGATGGATTTCCTCAGCAGCAATGCCTGCACCAGTATCTTGAACTTCAAAATGCAGCCAGTAGCGGCCGGGTAATTGGTCAGTGCTGTTTTTATGTATATTCCGTCTTCCTCCTTTGACTTGCATCGACACTCCCCCTTCTGAAGTAAATTTAATTGCATTATTGAGCAAATTAATTAAGACTTGTCGCAATTTAACTTCATCAGTACAAATGTAATGGGGAACTTCGGCGTCTCTGTCGAAGATTAACTGCAAACCTTTTTGCTCAGCTTTGAGAGCAAACATATCTTCTAAATCGTCGATTAGTTGGTAGAAATCGAAGTTTTTTTCATTAATAGTCGTGCGTCCGGCTTCGATTTTTGACAAGTCTAAAACTTGGTTAATTAAAGCCAGTAAATGTTCACCACTCCGCAGGATAATTCCAACATCTTCTTGATTTTCTTGAGACAACGTTTTACTGCGAAGCATGACTTGAGCAAAGCCGATGACCGCGTTCAGGGGCGATCGCAATTCGTGGCTCATATTGGCGAGAAACGTACTCTTCGCTTTGTTTGCTGCTTCGGCCGCTTCTTTCGCCTGCTGCAGTTTGATTTCCGCTTGTTTGTTATCAGTAATGTCTTTAATAAAACCTTCGTAGTAAAGTAGATTGCCTGCTTCATCGCAGGCAGCGCGACAATTTTCCGAAATCCAGATTATGCTGCCATCTTTGCGGTAAATTTCCGATTCAAAATTTGATAATATCCCGTACTCGTTCATCAGCGCTGCAAATTCGTCGCGACGGTTCGGTTTCACGTAAAGCTGGTTATGGAAATTCGGCTGTGCTGCTATTAATTCTGTCGGCGAGTCGTAACCGTAGATGTTAGCTAAAGCGGGGTTAGCGCTGATGTATTTCCCATCAATAGCAGTTTGAAAAATTCCATTCAAAGCATTTTCATAAATGTTGCGGTACTTTTCTTCTGCTTCCCGAAGGGCAGTTTCTGCTTTTTGGCGCTCGGTAATATCGCTAGAAATCGACAAAAAACAAGCTTCTCCGTCAATATCGATGGTTTCTATCGACAGCAGTGCCGTTCTTTCTGTACCATTTTTATTGCGAAACCTCAGCTCATAATTGTGAAGAGCCGTCTTGTTTTTTAACATTTGAATCATGCGATCGCGCTCTGCTAAACTCGCCCAAAAATTGAGTTCTACCGCTGTTTTGCCAATGATTTCTTCGTGACTGTACCCCATCATCCGACAAAAGCTCTCATTGGCTTCTATGTGGCGACCATCGCTGATTCTAGTCAGGGTAATCGCATTAGGGCTTAAACGAAAAGCTTTAGAAAACTTTTCTTTTGCCTTGGCAAGATCGGCGGTACGTTCTGCAACTTGCAGTGCTAAATTGTCGTTGTATTCCCTTAACAGTTTCTCCGCTAGTTTGCGTTCTGTAATATCTTGAAAAGCACACATTCCATAGATAATATTTCCTTGGGCGTCATAAATAGGAGTTCCCGAAATTTGCATGGGAACAGTTTTGTCAGCCGAGGAGATTTCAATGTCATCAACAGTGACACTTTTGCCCTGTAAAGCATTTAACATTGGGTCGCGTTCCGCCGGATAAATTTCCTGAGTTCCAGCTAAATAAGCTCCGTAGGATTGGCGCAAATTTTCGGAATTTGTTGCCACAATTCCTTGACCTAAAAGCTGCTCTCCTATAGGATTAATGTAGTGAGCTTGACCGTTTGGCTCTGCAATAAAAATCCCTAGCGGTACTGCATTAAAAAATTGTTTTACTCGGTTTTCGCTTTCCGAAAGAGAAGTAAATGAATGCTGCAATTGCTCGGCCATGCTGTTAAAAGCAGTGGCAAGTTCTCCGAGTTCATCTTCGCGATTCAGAGTGAGCTTTGTATCCCATTCATTCCGCGCCAAAGCTTTCGCCGCCGCATTCAATCTTAAAATCGGCCGCACCACCCATTTAGCAGTAAGAATCCCCAGAATTGTCGCCCCAATCAAAGCTGCAACCGACAGCAAAAAAGTCGTGCGCGTATTGAGGTTAATTTGCTCCATAAAGTCAGACTCTGGCACAACTACTACAATCAGCCAATCCAACCCTCGATCGTCTTTAAAAGGAGCTACCTGAAGAAAATTTCGATTGCCATCAACATCAAAAGTACGTTGTTGAGAATTATTAATTTTAGCTAAGCTATCGTAGGATTTATCTAAATGTTGTGCAGTTTGGCGAATTACCGGATTCTCGCTTTCTGAAGCTTTAATGCGTCTGGTTTCTTTACCTTCCACCACGAATTCTGGACTCGACGTTGAAGTAGCAATTAACATCCCCGATCGCTCCATGACAAAAGTTTGTCCTGATTTTCCTATTTTTAGGCTAACCAGAAATTCTTTGATTCTGGAAAAGAGCAAATCGCTGCCAGCTACTCCTAACAATTTGCCAGCATCGTCATAGATAGGCAAAGCAGCAGTAATTGCCAGTTCCCTCGTCAAAAAATCTGTATAAATTGGAGTCCAAATAGGTTTTTTTGCGGCAGTGGCAGCTAGGTACCAAGGACGAGTTCGCGGGTCGTAAATATTGGGTGAAATTTGGACTAATTGAACACGGTTTCCCTGAGAGTCCGCAGTATATCGACCTAATTTATTGCCAGTAGAGCTGTCAGCAGCAGATATCAAAATCCCATCTTTAGTGCGGATTGCTCCAGAGTGTTCTCCATTTTCTTTGCCTGTGTAAATGATGCTGATCGAATCAAAATATTGAATTTGTTCTAGGAAATGATGTTCTAGTTTTTGCTTGTCTTCTAGGTTCAACTGCCCCAGTTTTATGCCTTGAACGTTCAGGTGATTGACAATGTGGGGAATTGACATATAATGTTCCATGCGGTCTTTGATGCGATCGCTAATTTCTCCCCGCAACTGAGCGGCAACATCGTTGACTGCCCGCTGACCGTTTTGGAAAGATAGCCAACCTACAAGTCCTACCGTGCCGACAATTTGCACTAAAAAAGGAACCACGAGCACCGTTTGTAATGGAACTTTGCCGATAATTTTTGTAGCTAAACTATTGAGGGGTTTAGGAAACATATTCATCCTCAGAGGAATTGGGCATTGGGAATTGGGCATTGGTAATTGTTGGGAGTTTTGAGTGTAAATTATGTTCCCTTTGCCCTTCCTTTTATCCTTATGCTGTAGTTTACTGACGACAGTACCGTCGATCAATTTATATCAAAATAGCGTATTTCTACTCAGAGTTTTTTCGTAACTACTGATACAGATCATTGGGCGCGATCGACCTAAGTCGAAATCATCTGATCTATTGCACCATTCTCAATTACTTATTTAGGAACAGGCTTTCCGGCCTGTTCCACAAGAGATGAATTTTATTGTGGAACAGGCTTTCCGGCCTGTTCCACAACAAGTACATTTTCTTGTGGGGTGGGCATCCTGCCCGCCCAGGGAAGGGTTATTGAGAATGGTGCAACATCTCATTTGAACAAACAGTAGCTAACAAGCACACACCCCAAAAATCTGTATTTATCTGCGATTCAACTCCATCCTTTCGCCGTAGCGTAAAAGCATATCCAAACTCTCCAAACGATTTTGCCAAGTTTGCACCTGATAGCTATTTTCCGCAGAATGCAAGCGCATCGAAGATTGAAATTGAGATTGAAAACTCCTTAACAATCTTTTAGTAGTTGCTAAACTTTCGGTAGAAGGATTTGCCGCCAACTTGCTCAAAGCTTGCGCCAATTCATCCGCTCGACTTTGCAAAACTTTCAGTTCAGATTCGGACACCCGCAACTGATTGTTAGCCAATAAAAAACTCCATTCCTGCTTGAGAGCAGTATACCGCGAAGCCGCCGCCGCAAACGGCTGTCGGTAAGGAATCGGCTCCGCAGCAGAAGTGGAACGCACTGGGGTGCCTTGAGTGCGGTTAAAAAACCCCTGCATCCCGCTGCTGATACTTTCCACCGCAAAAATAGCATAGCCCCCTGTTGGCAAATCGCGTAAAGCTTGGATTTGGTCGATCGCCACAACTTCCGGGAGAGTCAACAACTTAACCGAGGGAGAAATCAAAGCCGAACCCAGAATTTGTTCATTTACCAGCGGTTCGGTGATGCGCTGAAGTCGGTTCGTATCCAAAGCATAAGTCATCGGCACAATCAAATCTACAATGCCCTGACGAGCCCAAACTTCCCAATTTTGCTGAATTTTGTAAATCCGCTGACTTTCCGGGTGCGGAAACACTGCCACCGACAGAATTGTGCGCGGATAATTCTGCCGCAAAAGCTGAGAAACTTCAGCTACAAAACTATTAATTTGATTAGTTTTAAACTCAACCCACTGCCGCCACAAACTGCCGTTTCTGGGGGAAATATTCACGGGATCTGCACCAGTCAACTGCCTAAATTGCTGCCTCGCAGCAATACCGTAACCGTAAGTAAAATTCGCATTGTCATCTTGAAAAGGATAGCGAATATAGTCTAATTGCACCCCATCTACTTTGTAGTTATTGGCAATTTCGTTGACTATTTGTAGCAAATAATTCCGCGCTTCCGGGTTCGCAGGATCGAGATAAAACTTACCATCGTTAGGATTTTGCGTGCGTCCTTTATTGTCAATATTGGCCCACTGTGGATGGGCGGAAAGTACCGGGCCTGGATAAGAGCTAGGCTGGCCAATTAAAGTATTGTGGCGCTTATTTCCTGTGGCAAAAACCCAAACCCAAGCGTGCAGTTCCATGCCTCGCTCGTGAGCTAATTTAACCGCAGATGCCAGCGGGTCCCAGCCAACTGTTAGGGGATTTTGTTGCGGTGCAACTTGACTGGGATAAATGGTATATCCGGCATTCAAAGTTTCAAAGAAAACGGTATTGATACCGGCGGCGGCGAGCCGATCGAACACTGCGGCCAAACCCTGCTCAGATCGCGCTGCGACGATCGTCCCGCGATCGAGCCAAACCGCCCGAATTTCCGCCCCAACCCGCTGTCCTTCCTTCGGGTAATTTTCCCACAGCAACTGCCGCGCTTCCACCCACTGCTTTCTAGCCTCCGCGTAGTTTTGCTGTTGCAGGAGTTGGTCGAAAGTTTGCAAAACCTGCCGCGCTTGGGCGATCGCCCGCACCCTGATCGCTTGCAGAACAGGGGGGCGACCGGCTGCCGGGCCGCCTCCGCCCTGTTCTGCAGCCAGCAGTTGAGGGGAGGTAGCAGCATTGAGATTGATGGCGGTATTGGCTGAATTAGATGCTGTCAGGGCGCTTTCAAACCGGCCGAGGAGGTTGGTGAGTTCTTGGCGCATCAAGTACGCTTCAATGCTGACGATCGGCTTATTGGAATTTGGCTGCACGTCCAAACCCGCCGGCGCCGACTGATCCGAAGGGTCTGTAAAAGTTGCAGGTACTGGATCGGGAAGCGAGCCAGAGGGAGAAAGTCGGCTCAGCGGGGTAGTACGCGGCAAACTAGGGCTGTTTCTAGTGACTCTTGAGGGGGGAGTTGGCAGTGGGGTCGCGGCAGCAGGGGGGGGCGCGGAGGGTGCAGAAGCGATTGTGCCTCCCCAGCGGGCGATCGAGGCTTGCAGCCAAGCCTTATCTACATTTGCCGAACCGTCGCTACCCCAGCGCCAGCCGAGATAGGTAGCGCGATCCGTGGCGATGGCTGCTGAGGAACCGGAACTATCTTTCCAAGTAGCAATAGTTTGACTGTTCGCATCAGCCGGAATCAAGACACCGCCTTGGACTGAGGCATTTTGTTGTGCAGTCGGCACCCAATTGCTAGAAGCGGTGCAGGCGATATCCCGACAGCGACTGCGTGGTTGTGGCGTCGCCGGCTGGGTTAACGGAAAAGCCCAATAGGCCCCAAGGAGCGATCGCAAAGATTGGCGCACCAATGCCGGGGAACTGCGGCCTACGGGGCCCGAAGCAATCAAGCGGCCGCCCTGGGAGGCCCAAGCTTCTAAAACTTTAATTTGTGCCGGAGTCAAAGTTTCAATGTTGGGCAAAAACAGCACGTTAACGCCTGTTAAATCCGCCGTACTTTTGATTGCTTCGAGATTGATTGGTTTGTAAGCAATGCCGCTTTCCCAGAGGCGCGTGGTAATCTTTACCCAGTCGGGAGAATTCTCGGAACTGCGAACAACGCCCAGAACTACTTCTGCGAAACTCGGAGAGGGAAATAGGATGAAGAGATTGAGTAATGTACTCGCTAGAGTTCCAATTAAGACTTTTTGCAAGAAAGTGAAAAAGCGAATTTTTTGAACCTGGGAGCAGGCATCAGGCATTTGAGCGGGCTTTTTGATTTGTTGCATCATAAAATAGGAGAATTACCCAGCGCACCGTTTCGGAAAATTTCAATAACAATTAAGATCGATCGATCCGCACCATACAATTTTCTATCCTGCCCTGCAACCTGAATCAGGAAAAAGTGCGATCGATCGATTTTAGATTTTAGATTTTAGATTTTAGATTTTGGATTTTAGATTTTGGATCTATTCCTCATGACAGTTGACAGTTGACTGTTTGGACATTTTTGCATTTAAACAATACCGATGCCACCGGAAACGATTTTAGATTAAAACCTGGGTGCATTTGGGTTGAAAAACCAAAAATACAATTTAGATGCCAACAGCCAACAGTCAACCGTCAACAGCCAACAGTCAACTGTCAACACTTTTCTAAGTAGCAGCTTCATTCACCGGAAATCTATCGATTAACTGCATCGCCCGACAAGCATTCCTCCGCAAAGCATCCGAAACATGAGGAACATGAGGAATCTGAGACAAGAAATCCAAAGTCCGGCGCAAAATCCGCACCACATCCCCTTCATCCAAACTCGTATGGCTAATCAGTTCCAGCCATTCAACGCCCAGAGCCCACTGTTCGACCAAAGTCACTAAATCCCGTTCCAGCCAAATCGGGATCGCAGCTTCGTGGCGGTACTGCACTTGAAACAATCGGCGGCGTAGGCCTTTTTGTAGATTGTCCAAAGGTGCCAAAACTTCCGGCGATAGCGAGTAGTGAGTCCAACTGTCGGGCCGAGAAACTTCTGTAACTAAGGCCGCACAAGCTGCAGCGAGGTGGTGGGGGTCGAGTTCGTCAAACTCGGCAGACATCAGGGACAAACCCAGCCACAGTTCGTTATCGCCGCGAATGGCGGCGCAAGCTTGGCCCAAGACGGTGGGCACTAACCTGTCGGAGGAGTCATCTCGGTTTCCATGTGCCGAAACTACTCTTTCCAAGCAGCCGAAATTCAGCAAGATGTCGATTAAGTTGAGAAATTGCTCCCAGTAGCGAGCTCGCTGCTTTTCTAACTCTTGTTCGCTTTTGCGAACTTCTTTTTTCAATTCTTCCCGGCGGCGCTGGCGTTTGAGCAAAGTACCGGGATTGCCCCATTCTAGAACCGGGTGAATTTCTAGCTTAGCTTCTACGGCTGCGATTTTCTGCTGTTGCTCGATCGCCTCTGGGCTCGGTTCTGGTGTCGGCAATGGTGGGATCGATGCAGCAATTGAAGCAGTTTCTTCAGTTCCCAAGCGGCACTGGCCGAGTCTCAGGGGCATTTCCGACGGCGGGTTCAAGGTATCTGCAACGGTCAAGCGAGGTAATTCGGCGTGCAGGGTAGCGACATCGCTAATGGCGACGATATACCAGCGGTTATCTTTGCCCAAGCACACCAAATTTGGTGCTTGGCCAGAACCTGGGATTTTGGCAACCAATACGGCGGGTACAGGATTTGTGTGCGATCGTTTGGCTGTCGGAACGTGTTTACCTTTGAGACTCAGAACCGTTCCGAGCACTGCAAAAGCCACAGCTACGGACATCTCCTTGAATCTCGCTTCTTCAGCTTGCTGCAAGAGAATTTTCAGCAAACGTTTGTCTTCTTTGAGTCTTGCCTGCAATTTTTCGTAATGGGCGAGGTGTTTTTCCAGGGTGGAGACATTTCCTCCGGCTGCCAGGGACTCTTCGAGTACCGCCAATTCTGTTTGCAATCGGTCTAATTCGGATTGCTGCGGCTGCAAGTACAAGGTAGACAGGTATTGACCAAAACTTCGCTCTACCAACTCTTGAGCTTCGTCGAGAGTGTGTGTTTGCAGCAAATTCAGCACCATGCCGTAGCTGGGCGTAAACTGACTGGCGAGGGGGTCGGCTTTGGCTGTTGCCAAATAAGAGGCTTCTTTTGCGCCTTCAAAGCGCGTCTGAACTGCGACAACGTGCCCCAGCTTGTCCATGCCCCGCCGACCGGCCCGACCGGCCATTTGCAGGAATTCTGAAGCGTTTAGCAGTCGGTGTCCCTTGTCGGTGCGCTTGGACAGGGTGGAAATGACTGTGGTGCGGGCGGGCATATTAATCCCGGCTGCTAGGGTTTCGGTGGCAAATACGACTTTAATCAAACCTCTGCCAAAGAGTTCTTCTACTAAACCTTTCCAAGCGGGCAAAATGCCTGCGTGGTGGGCGGCGATGCCTTTTAAAAGTGCTTCTTTTTGACCGAAGCGTTCTGCTTCTGGGTTTCGCTGTAAAAAATCGTCAATGATGCGTTTGAGTTCGGCTGTTTCGGCTTCGTTAACCAGGGAGAAATTGCCGACTTCTGCGACTGCTTGGTCGCACCCGCGACGGCTGAAGATGAAGTAAATTGCTGGTAGCATATCTCGATCGTCCAACCGAGCCAAAACATCGGTCAAACTCGGAGTGGGGATGCTGCCTCTTTCTACTTTTTGCCCCTTCTTTTTGGGGACTAACCGGACATTCGCTCTTTTGCCGGTCTCGTCTAGCAGGGGAAATATCCCTTTTTGGTTGGCGAAGTGGAATTGCAGCGGTACTGGCCGAAAGTCTGAGTAGACGAGCTCTGTGGGCCCGTGGACTTTGTTAATCCAGTCTGTGAGTTGGTCGCTATTGGCAACGGTTGCTGAGAGGGCGAGCAGTTGAATTTCGCTCGAACAGTAGATGATGGATTCTTCCCAGACGGTACCACGCTGCCGATCGTTCATGTAGTGACACTCGTCGAGCACCACGGTTTCGACTCCGGTGAGGGAAGTACCGACTTCTCCGATCGGCGTACCGTAGAGCATATTCCGAAATATTTCGGTAGTCATCACCAAAATCGGTGCATCTCGATTGACGGAGATGTCGCCCGTCAGCAAACCTACGTTGTTGTCTCCAAATTGACTGCGGAAGTCGCGCAGCTTTTGGTTAGACAAAGCTTTGAGGGGTGTGGTGTAGAAGACGCGCCGCCCCCTGGAGAGTGCTTGATGGATGGCGTATTCCCCGATTAACGTTTTCCCAGAGCCTGTGGGAGCACACACGACAACGGATTTACCTGCATCGAGGGCGGCGATCGCCTCTCTCTGAAAGTTATCTAGCTCGAATGGAAATATGGTCTTCAGATCCAGCTCTGGGCGGTTCTGGGCAGTGTCTGGCACAAGGATTATTATAAGGTTGCAGGGTAAGTATGCTTAAATCTTGCTGAAAGCAAGTCAGCAGAGGACTGTATTGATTTTAGACCAACGCCCGCAAATCGGCTATGAAGGAAGAAGGAAGAAGGAAGAAGGAAGAAGGAAGAGGGAAGAGGGAAGAGGGAAGAGGGCAAAAATTTTTTCTTTCTTGTGCCAACTGCCAAGAGACTTATTCCTTCGTTGCGATCTCCCTGGGATGAGAGGGGGAGGGATACTTTGATGCCAGGGAGATATTATTGATTAGTCCCAGCCGAAGTCTCGATCGCACAATTGAGCTAGTCTTTGGTTGTGCGATCGAAAATATGCTCTCAATTGGTCGTATACTGTCTCGCTGATGGGGGGATATTGGGTGGCGTTGTATTTTTCGTAGGTTTGTAGTTGGTGCGGCGGTAAGTCTAGAAATTGTAAGACGCTGTTGTATGTGCCGAAGGGATTGGTATACAAATCTTCGCTTTTGAGGATTAAAAGTTGTGATTTGGGAAAAAGTTTCATCCAGGCTGGGAGTTGATCGGCGTAAATGCCACGGGTTAGATAGCTGTGGTGTTGGTGTTCGTAACTGTAGTAGTTTGGGTCGGCTATTAGTTTTTCTATTTCGCCTTTGAGTCTTTCGGGTTCGGCGGCGATCGCACTTTCTAATGATAGGGATTCGTAGCCTATTTTGATATAGTAATAATAGTGGGAGATTGCGCGTTCTACGGGGTTTCTCAGCAGGGCGATTATTTTAACTTTTGGACATAAATCATAAATTCGCTGGGGAACTTGGGGGTGACAGATATAGTAGGGGCTGGCTTCTCCGGTTAGTAGGTTTTCGCCTGTTTGGGGCTGGGGAAATTGGGCATAGTACCAGTCTGGGCTTTTGTCGAAGTTGAAGTCGAAGTAATGGATTTCTTTTTGGGCGGCGGGGGCGATTTGGGGATGTTGGATTAGGTAATTGTACAGGGATGTTGTGCCACCTTTTTGGGCGCCGATGATGATGAAGTCGGGAGGTTTGGAGGGTTGTTTCATAGGTGGGGATGGTAGGTTTATATTTTGCAATTGTACTGACAGTGTGCCGGGGGTAAAACGAAAATTCGATCGCACTGACATCTTGCACTATTTTGGAGAACAGGCAAGATGCCTGTTCCACAAAAGTTCAATTTTATTGTGGGGTGGGCATCTTGCCCGCCCCTAAAACGCTTATTGGCAATGGCGCAAGAGTGGAGATCGCACTTTGACGCATTACGGAAATTCGATCGCCCAATTTTGATTCGATCGCGCTGACAGGCTTAACCACTCGATCGCCCACTCTACATTCTAGATTCGGGTGGTTGAAACCGAGCCTAGACAAACAAAGCCTGCCGGGGCGGGCTGGGAAATATATTGTATACGATCGCGATCACTGTTTTTGGGTGATCGAATTCACTCTGGCTCTGACCACTGACATTTCAATTTAACTAGATTACAGTGGAGTTAGAAATATCTAATTGGTGCGGGGGAAATCTTTCGCTGAAAAATATATTATCGGCGGCGATTTTGCTTGGGGGTTTGTGGGTGTTATTTTTCAGCCAAGGTACAGATTTAAATTTGTGCAAGAGGCTGATATGCAAGTTGCAAAAAATGGGAACAATAAAGATGGGATTGTACTGTCAAGCAGTAACTACCTGCAATACCATCTCTGAAATTATTCAGGAAGGCGTCAATGTTTAAGAGCAAATTATCCAAAGTTATCGTATCCCTGCTGCGGCGGATTGCTGGTGTTACCAGATCCGGGGCGAAGCGGCTGATGAGAGCAATGCTACAAACCCTGATGGCTATGGGCCGGAGGGCGAGACTGCCGGTGGCGGGGTTTGTGCTGCCCACGGTGACGATGGTGTTGCTGGTAGTGATTTTGTTGACTGTGGCGATTACCCTGCGATCGTTTGATCGGGCTAATACGGCGCGTAACGTGCGCGTGAACCAGCAGGTGCTGGCGGCTGCGACTCCCGCGCTCGATCGGGCGAAAGCAAAAATTCAGTTTATGCTGCAGGAAGACCCGCAAAGACCGACGGCGACTCCATCCGACAATGAAATGTACCGGATTATGTCGTCTGCTTCTGGTCAAGATCTTTATACATTCGGCGGTGAAAATCGACTGACACTTAAGTATGATCTCGATGGAAATGGTACAGTCGCTCCCTTTGACCCTGCGAAGCTAAATGCCCTAACAGACGAACAGATAAATACTGCTTGGAGATATCCCGTCGATACGGATAAAGACGGCGTGGACGATACTTATACAATCTACGGCATATTCTTTCGCTCTCCACCGCGTAACCCTAGCGGCGATTTTACAAGAGCGAGAAAGCCGTTAGAAGCAAGAACACCTCCAATGTCGGGAGGCTCGCTCAAAAAAGGGTGCGAGGCTGCCGCTGGTACTAGCGCTAGTTTGGTCGGCGACTCTGGTTGGTACAAAATAGATGGCAGGCTCAAAAAAAGTTTTTTTGTTTACACAGTCAATGTGCCGATGGCAGGAAAATTCAAAGGCACCCCTAGCGTTTCAGCTCTAGAATACCAGCAAGACCAAAGCCGCATTCCCCTGAGCAATAATGCGGTTGTATATGAAGATGATTTGGAAATATCTCCCGGCCCCTCGTTAAAGCTCAACGGGCGGATGATGACAAATAGTAATCTGATCGTGACGACTACGAGATCGGGAGAACAATTAAATTTATATCAAGTTAGCAGCAAGGATTCCTGTTTCTACGAACAAGAAAATAGCAAAATAATTGTGGGTGGCAATGTGGTCAACGGCCACTCGGGAAATAACAGTTCCCAAACTCCAGTGCCAGTACACCTGTTCAAAAAAGGTGATAATTCAGACTATCCAAAAACAAACCTAACAATTGACACCACAAATCAATCTACAAAAAACAGCTCTTTAGGCGTAATCTATAACAACCAAGCTTTCACGGATCGCATCGCGGCTTTAGTAAGGGAACGGATCGGACCAGTCGGGAGTGAAACCGATCCCCTTACCGATCCAATTTCAGTCCAAAACGCCCAACTAGATGTCGCAGGCTCTCCCGGACAAACACGGGAACAAGCGCTGGAAGAGTATTTTAAGCAGAGGACTCGGAAAGTTCCCTTTGCTGAAGTGCCCTTTGGCGTCAACGGAACTGGAGGCGCGATTAGTGGCAATTTGGTTGATGCAGGGGGGCCGGGTTTACGACCTAAACTTGCATGGGCAGATCCACAGAGCATATCCCAATTAAGTCTCACAGCCGAGCAACTAGAAGCAAAAAACCCTGAGCCTCCACCCGAAGAAGAAACATACATCGGTGATCGAGTAGTGGCGGGTAACAACTTGCCTGCCCTACTTTGGGACAACACCAAAAACCAATTTGTCAGCGCATCGCAACCATTAGGAAACTGGACAGATGACGGTACTGCTCGCACACGATCGTCCCAGGTGACTCAGCTCGCAGACGTGGGCGCGACAGACCGCGACGGTTTTTGGGAAAAAACATCAGCTCAAATACCTGCAACTCCTCTTGACGGTATAGGTGGTTTGCGGATAATTACCAGTGCAGGAGTTTACGATCGCACAACTTCCTTCCTGCCACCGCCTAGCTGGATAAATAGTGCTGGTAATCGGGTAAGCGGACCCGCCAAGATCGGCGATGCGTTGACCTCCAGCAATACTTACGACGACCCAGAAACTACAGGGGCGGGGGCTGTAGAGCAATACCCCGTCGTCTGGCCGGACTCCATGCCGATGTCACCGCTGGGACCTGGATCGAAAGTATATGACAATGTGGCAGGCACTTGGACTCGCTGGCGAACAGCGACGATGCCTGCTAGTGGTGGGCCAGAAGTAGTCGCAGACGCAAACGGTACTGATCTACCGGTCGTAACTGACTCAGCCATTGACCCCAGCACGCCCAAGTTTGCCAAAGGCGATTTGCGGATGCGGGCATCGGCCGTTTATCACTATGCCGACAGCGGCTACAACCAAGGTGACACTCCTCAACAAACCCCATTTGCCTGCGTCAGCAGTTACTACGACCCCAGTACCGCACTGACAGCGAGGAATATAAGTACACTGGCTGATGTCAGTGGAGATCTAACTCTTCCAGCAACAACCCGCCCTGCAAATACAAAAATCGGCTCTCACAACGGCATAGTTTACGAATTCCCAGGACGACCAACTGATCTTGGGGGACCTCTCCCCATCACTAACGGCTTGTTGACCGGTGGCAACCCCATTTATACCGCGCAAGCCAACTACGTCTTCCCTGACGGTAGGTTTGCCAACAAGCCTTTGAGAGAGGCGCTGCTAAAAGCTGAAGGCGATCGCAATTTAGAAGACTTAGCAGCGATCGACTCTACTGCTTGCGCTGTGGATATTTTGCAGAGTCCTACTGCTAGCACTGCAATTCCTGCTGGGGCTATTCAGGAAGTAGCATTTTTGAATGCTAGAGAAATCAAGGCGGTAGACGCTGACAATACCACCACTGCGGTAAATGAAGAGTTTACGCTGAGCAGCCCCTTGCCTGTGGCTACTCCACCTACTGCCCCCGCTGCAATATTGACAGGGAATTACAACCAGCCGATCGAAGAACGGCAGCCCCTAGAAGTTCGAGCGACTCAGTTGAATATAGAGGAACTGCGGGGGGAAGAATTTACTGGGACTAACGGGCCAGCGCCGGCAAAAGAGTATTTACTGCCAAACAGCGGGGTTATTTATGCCAGTCGGGATGACGCGCTCCCCGATCGGAGTGCTCGAAGTGCTGATGAAAATAGGGATAAATTAGTCAGTCCCACAGATTCTCTGCTCGACCCCACGCGCAAGCCCAACGGAATTTTAGTCATCAACGGTCAAAAGCTATTCCGTGGCAAACCTGGTCCGGTAAGACCAAATCCATATACAGTGGCAGATGTGGTTAGGGAAAAAGGTCTGACTTTGGTATCTAATTTGCCAGTTTATATCAAAGGAGAATTTAACAAACACAGCCAACAAGAGTTCGCAACAGCTTTAACAGACAATTGGAGTAATTTTTACGGTAGTCGTGGCATTCTCAATCCTAATTTTGCTTGTCGCGCAGGCGACCCCAGACTTAAGGATTGTACCATTGGTGATAATTGGCGTCCCGCAACGGTACTAGCAGATGCTGTTACTCTGCTTTCAGGAGACTACCGCTTTGGCTTCCGCAACGAAGGGGATTTTGACCTCAGAAATAATGCGGGCGCTGCTGCTGTACTACCTCGGAGACAACAAGGTTTTTATCACAACAATTTTGTTACTAACGGTCTCACTAGCCGGGCATTTTTAAGTGACGGCAAATTGTCCCCTGATGTGACTCCAGCAACAGCGCTCCAAGATTCTGATTATGCAACTCCCCAGTTGAATAGTTCTTACTTCAACAACTTTATCACCCCCGTCCAAAGGCGCGGAAATTTCCCAGAGTATTTGATGGAAACTTGCATAAAACTGCCGGTTTCGGAATGTACCGAGGCCGACTGGTTCGTCGATCCGTTGACGCCGGTCTCTGCGACACAGACAGGGCGAAAAGTTTCTGATGTAATTACCTCGACACCCACATACAATCAAGCTAACCGTTTAAGTACCTATAAAGCTGGTACAACTGCTGATCCTCCTATTCCTGCTTTACAGCGATTCCCCCGTCGCGTTGCATTCCCAAGAACTGCTGGCAATTTGGCTGGAGGGGCAACTCCACGGCCTTACGCCATTAGTGGCACCACAGTCAGTTCTACTGCTTCTGGGACACCAAAAGCTAATTCTCTGTGGTTCGCTACAACAGCAACACCAACTGCTACTGCTGTAAATTACGGTCAGGATCCATTACCGTTTGTGGTCAACAGAAATGGAACCGACTGGAATGGTATAAATCTGCCAGTTTTGTCCACAACTGCCACCTTCCAGCCGCTGCTGATGCCAGTCTTACAGCTTCAAACGGTGGGAACCGCCGCAGCCTCCGCAGGTCCACCAGTAGTTAATAAGGTAGTGAAAGAAACTGGGTGGCTACCCAGAGCTAAAGCGACAAGTTTCCATCTGATTGTAGGAGCGGGGGACATTCCTTCCCGAGCTCTTAACGCTAATACCGGTGACTCCAACGGGGGTCTGCAAAATTTGCCCCGCTTTTTGGAAAGCTGGCAAATCGGCGGTGTGGATACTCCAACCGACATCAAGGGTTCTTTCGTTCAACTAAATCGTAGCGCCTACAGCACGAGTCCTTATCTGCCAATTCTGCCACCGGATGCTCCTTCGATGGTCGCTGCAGCTACTAAACTAAAAAGTTTGTTTGAGCGACCAACGACTTCACCAATTGCTGCTTACACCGCTCCCGACACAGCATATAGAACTGATGGTGGAGGTCGCTTTCCCTATTTCATCCCACCAAAACGGGATTGGGGTTTCGATGTAGGCTTGCTATCTCAGCCACCTGACTTGTTTACCCAAAGATTTACCACTCCTCCCAGAAAGACTCAGCCGGATGAGTATTTCCGGGAGGTAGGTCGCGATGACAAGTGGGTACAAACTTTGATGTGTGCTGAACTTGCATCAACCCCGGGTACCTACGCTGTGGATGCTCCTTTCAAACCAAGTGTGTGTCCTCCTCCGGCCTAAATTTCTGCCTCGCAATTACTGGAGTTCTACTTATGACTGAGCAAAAACAACAGCAAAATTTACCTAAGTCGCGAGACGGCGGCTACACAATTATCGAGTCCTTGGTAGCGATGATTGTAGTTTCGGTGCTGATGATTGCGATCGCCCCCGTGATGGCCTTCTCTGTAGCAACTCGCGTACAAGCGCGGCGGGTAGAACTCGCCACGCAGGCGGCGAGAACTTACATCGACGCTCTCAGGACGGGGGCGATTAAACCGACAGATGGGGAATTTCCTGCAGCAGATGCTGCTGCCATTCCTGCTGCTCCTGGATCTGTTAACGATTTGTACTGCGTTGACTTGGATGAAAATCCTGGTTGTACTGGTAACAAAGATTTTCGTGTTCAGGGTGTGCGGCAATCATCTGTAAGTGCTACTAATTTAGATGCGAAAAAAGCGGGCTACGGTTTGATTGTGCGGGTTTACAGAGCCGATGCTACTAGCCCTTTGACAGCTACAGGTCAATCTATAGTTGGAGCTGGACTTGGAAACCCCAAGGCACCCTTGGTAGTAATGAATACAGAAATTCCTCCTGCCCCAGAAGGCGGGGCTTCATCCTATCGCTCCATTTGTGCTCGAACCGTTGGCTGTAAATAACGATCGCAGGAACTTCGATCAAATTAAAATCGCTCCCCCATTTGACAAAGGAAAAAGTCAAAATGAAAACTTTACTCAGGTTGCTTCTAAAAACTCAGCACCCGCCAAACCGCTCTGGACCAGCTCAAACAGACAAGGGCATGACTCTGGTCGAGCTATTAGTCGGAGCAATTATGGCGTTTTTAATCATTACGCCGATGCTCGGTTTTGTAGTGGATATGCTGAATACCGACAGGAGGGAACAAGTCAAGTCAAATACCGAGCAAGACCTTCAGGCGGCCGTTGATTTCATCGCCCAAGATTTGAGTCAAGCTATTTATATTTACAACGGCACAGAAATCGATGATATCAAAACTCAACTCCCTGCTCCTCCTCAAAATACGACTGGTACTCCAATTCTAGTATTTTGGAAGCGACAGCAGATTAAAAATGCTATCCCTCTGAGTGCGGGCTTAAAGCCAAGTGACTGTAAGCTTCCAGGCCAAACAGGGGGAACAATTGAATGTAACGACACCTACGTACGATCTTTAGTGGCATACTACCAGATTAAAGAGACTGGTTCTAATCCTATTTGGTGTCAGCCTTCAGGAGGCACTTGTCCTACACGTATTGAACGCTATGAAATTAAGGATGGAGTTAAAAACCCTTACGCCCCGCCGACCGACCCTGATTTCCCTTACTACGCAAAAACAGATACTCCCAAAAGCTCTCATAAAGATGAAGCTTTTAGTACAGCTTTTGATTTTAGCGAACCTACAAAAAAGGTGACACTTATTACAGGGGGATCGCCTCTAGTAAATTCTGAAGTTCTGGTTAATTATATCGACCACAGCCCCAAGCAACTTGATGCTGCTGAGTGTCAAAAGGCTCTCGGCACTCCCCAAACTCAAAGAGGGTTAGCGGGACCGACAGATGTTCCAGAAGGGACTCTAAGAGTAACCGACTCAGCCTCATCACCACCTACCAATAGCTTTTACGCTTGTGTTGATAATGCTAGAAACTTAGCCCGAGTAACTATCAGAGGAAATAGCCTCCGCCGACTTCAAACTAATGCTGATTATGATGCCAAGAAAGCGGCATATTTCCCAACAGCAAGCGTTCAAGTACAAGGTCTAGGCGCGCGAGGAAATTAACTTAATGCCTAAAACACCTTTCCGCATCGCCACCCGCCGATTAACAGTAGGATAATACCATGAAAACCCCACCAATATTATTAAAACTTTTGCATAAATCGGCTGCCAAGCCCAGCCCTAATCTCCACAACACTGCATCCAGAAAAGGCGATGGAGGGTTTACGCTTCTAGAAGTGCTGGTGATAGCGTTAATCATAGGTATATTAAGTTCGATCGCCGCTCCAAGCTGGCTGGCATTCATCAACAGACAAAGAGTTCGCACTGTGAACGATCGCGTTTTCCAATCATTACGACTTGCACAAAGCGAAGCAAAGCGAACTAAGAGCAGTGTCACAGTTACATTTAATCCTACAGACCCCCCAACAGTTACGTTTATCCCACCATTAGCTACGGGTGGTAGTACACAGACGTTAAATGCTGGAGGCGAAATTAAACCCGGCACTATTGCACTTTTAACGAATGCAACTGGTTCTGTTGTTGATGCTGATCTTCCTCTCAACTCGATCATTTTTGACTATCAGGGCAATGTAAAAAAATTGCCAACTACAAATCCTGCAATTCCTGGGCGATTTGTGGTATCAGTTTCTCCTGTTAAGGGTGGTGGTAAGCAGTGTGCGATCGTGGAAACTATCATAGGAGGAATGAGAACTGCTGAAGGAAATGATTGCCCACCACCATCCTAGTTTTCAATAAATTGAATCTTGATCTCTAACATCAATTCCGCATAAATGCAGAATTGCTAAAATCTATTAACTTAAATTATTTTATATTTCAAATCCTATTAAAACAGTCAAAAAATGCAGCTAGAACTAAAACAAATAATCATCCAGCCAGGAAATCAACTATTATTCAAAGACATAACCTGACCGATGTTTGAAACCCTACTAACATCATTTCCGGTAACACCGGAATGATGTTGACTGTTCACTGACAACAGTCAACTCGAATTTACTATTCCGATGCTAACGGATTTGATATCATAACTGCTTAACTAACCAAGCGATCGCCCCTTCAACATCAGCAACCTGCTCAACATCGGGAATCGGCGGCCGCTGCACCATCACCACCGGAATTCCCAGTCCCCTAGCCGCCACAATTTTCGCATAAGTAGCACCGCCCCCGCTGTTTTTACTAACAATAGTATCAATCTGATATTCTAATAGTAATTGGCGCTCCTCTTCCAAAGAAAAAGGCCCCCTTGCTAATAACAATTTACCATTAGGAATAGGAGTATTGAGTGCCGGAGGATCGATCGCCCGCATCAAAAACCAAATAGCATCCAAACCAGCAAAAGCAGCCAATTCCTGCCTACCAATCGTCAGAAACACCCGCTGAGACAGCCCTAATAAAGCCTTTGCAGCCTCCGAGTGGCTGGCAACATCAATCCAGCGATCGCCCTCCACCCTCTCCCAAGCAGGACGCACCAGCATCAAAAAGGGCACATTACATTCAGCAGCAGCAACAGCAGCATTAGCAGAAATCTGAGCGGCAAACGGATGAGTAGCATCGATTAAGAAGTCGATCGGGCGATCCTCTCCGTTGGCGTAGCCCCCGTAGGGGCGGGCTGCGCTAACGAGCAAAAACTCCGCCAGCCCAGCCGCCCCACCAAACCCCCCAATTCGCACCGTACCCGTTTTTGGGGTAAAAGGCTGTTGAGTGCGTCCTGCTAGCGAAGAAACCACCTCAATTTCAGCAATTTGAGACGCTCTTACCGCCAATTCAGCAGCATCCCCCGTCCCCCCCAAAATTAGCAACCGTTTTTTCACCAAATCACTCCTAACTTATCCAAGCAACGCCCGCAATTTGGGTTAATAATATGCTTAGTAAAGTTTAAACCGCCAACAACAATGATTCGCTCACTTTTGACATTTTTTACAGTATTAATTGTAACCGGGTTAGTATGGTTGGGAAATATCGCCCCCGTTGCCGCACAAGTACAAGCAACAGATATCGCCGATCCTCAACAGGAATTAGGAGAACTCGTTCAAAAAGCTTTTGAAGCTACAAATGAAGGCAAATTTCCCGCCGCAGAAACTTTTTGGACTCAAATCATTGACAAATTTCCCTCACAAGCCGCCGCTTGGAGCAACCGAGGCAACTCTAGAGTCAGCCAAAACAAACTACAAGCAGCTATTTTAGACTACGAAAGAGCGATCGAGCTAGCACCCGACGCCCCCGATCCATACCTCAACCGCGGCACCGCCTTAGAAGGTTTAGGACGGTGGGAAGAGGCGATCGCCGACTACAATCATGTACTAGAATTAGACTCCCAAGATCCAGCCGCCTACAACAACCGAGGCAACGCCGAAGCAGGTTTAGGACAATGGGAACAAGCAATTGCCGACTACAACAAAGCCTTTGAATTAGCCCCCGAATACGCCTTTGCCCGCGCCAACCACGCCCTCGCACTTTATCAAAACGGGCAAACCAAAGAAGCAATTCGCAACATGAAAAACATCGTCCGCAGATACCCCCAATTTGCCGACATGAGAGCCGCCCTCAGCGCCTGTCTTTGGGAAGCAGGAAAGCGCGGCGAAGCTGAGAGCAATTGGGTAGCCGCGATCGGCCTCGACTCCCGCTACAAAGACCTCGATTGGGTTGCCAATAACCGCCGCTGGCCACCACTTGCAGTCAGTGCATTAGACAAATTCTTGCACTTAAAATAATCTCACAACGCCAATGAAAAATTGCGAGCATCCCGATAATTGTGGCATATAATTCCTCAAAGGGATGATCCAAAAACTTGTCAAATGTCACCCGAAGATATATAGCAATCCTCGCATCATTTGTGAATTTCTTCTTACTCCCTCCCCTTGATAAGGGGAGGGTTGGGGTGGGGTCAAACCTTTACGACTCCTGCAAGAATTGCTATAGCAAGAAATAAACTATTGAAGAACAATTCTAACTCTTCTTCCCTGTTTCTTCTTTCCTCAATATTCACCAGTACACCGCTCATTGCTAAACTTCTTTATTCTCAAAACTCGTATTCCACATCTCCAGCAACAATCCTATCTGTCACCAACATTCTGTATAGTTCCAGTTCTTCAACAGTAACCTTTCCGTCAGCCCAAATCGCTCTCTTGATGTCTTCCATTTCATGCTTAGATATCTTGCCGTCAGCAACAGCTCGCTCGATTTTGACTTGGAGCTTTTCTAGTTGCCGAGTTTCTTCCGGCGTAGGTTGTTTATCACTCGATCGCGAAACTAACATAGTGGCACTCTCCTAGAGATTGACCTCTCCTCTGTACTAAGCCGCCGCAGCAGATATTGTCAACTCAAAGATGCAAAAATTGACAAATAAATGTAACAAAACTACATTTACTTGTCAATAAAATAAGGTGCAATATTATTTAACAAAGTTACATTTGTTTGTCAATAATATCCATGCCGGTTGTATCGGAATGATTAAACAGCAGAGGACACAGAGGATACAGAGAAAGGGAAGAGAGAGATGAATAATTCCGATGCGAACGGATTTGATATAATATCCGGTTCGCTAGGCGCACTCTACAGGAATTGTTTGTCAACAAAATAAGGTGCCGAATGCGTAGCCTACAGACTGACTGGCCTACTGAACTAACTCTCGAATCCGCGCAGCGGTCAACTCTTCGACATTCCTGAAAACCGCTGCAGCACCCGCATTTTCCAGCCCTGCAGCATAAGCCTCGCAGCGCACAGCATCATCCAAAACATGAGGCGGCAAAATTCCGATTCCCAGCCAAACCCGATTTGCTTGCACTTCCCGCGCCTTCACAACCGTGTAAATATCCGCAACAGTATCTCCCGCGTAAATCACCGGCAAATTTTCTTCTAAACCGTGCAGATTTTCCAACTGTTCAATTGCCGCGAAAAGTCCAGCCGGATCGGGTTTTCCCGGTGCATCTTCCATCGCCACCAACACCGGGGAATTTAAACTCAGTTTCCCTGACAAAACATAAGCAGCTTCATCCCGCATCGCCCCGCTAAAAAAGCCCCAAACCATGCCCTCAACCGTTAAATTTTCCAGGTAAGCCGGACTTAACAACAGCGGTTCATCACAAATGTAACCAGTCCAATTTTTCTCATCAGGCCCGCGATAGCGACTTTGGAAAAAAGCCACTAATTCGTCATAGTTGAGAGCGAGTTCGTTTCTCGATCGCCCAATTCCCTCAAAATAACGGCAAACTAACTCGAAAGACGCCTGCCAGTCATTATTCCACACTCCCTCAGACTTCAGAGAGTCAATATCGAGAGAATTCGGGCGAAAAGCGCCCGCCGTGAAATGTTCCACCGCATCCGCAATTGCCCGCCGGTAGGAACCGGACACATCCCGCACCACACCGTCAATGTCAAAAACTACAATAACTCTGTTCACAACTTAAACTATCCTTGTACCTAGGGCCGGTGAGAACCCAAATTTTATCTGTTCCCAGCCCCTGAGTGGCGCTAAAACCAGCCGCGCCACAAAACTTTTCATGGCCGATGACCAATTATCGAACAGAGTGTGCTACGCTTAGCGATTGTAGAAATTTTTAACAAGTTCGATCGGAACCCTGGAGGTTTGCTTGTCCAAGTTCATCTTAAAAGTTCTCTGGCTAGAAGAGAATGTTGCCCTCGCCGTTGACCAAGTTGTCGGCAAAGGAACTAGCCCGCTGACATCCTACTTTTTCTGGCCCCGCAAAGATGCGTGGGAAGACCTCAAAAACGAACTCGAAGCCAAACACTGGATTGCTGATAACGATCGTGTCGAAATCCTCAACCAAGCCACAGAAGTCATCAACTACTGGCAAGAGGAAGGCAGACGACGCCCAATGACGGAAGCTCAGTCAAGATTCCCCCTAGTGACTTTTACCGGCAGCAACTAAGCCCAGCTTTAATTTGCTACCCATATAAATTGCCTGTTATGGCTGACAAGGGGAAGGAGAGAGGGGAGAAGGCGAGAGGATTTGACGCTTTTTCCACCTCGCCGTGAAAAATACAATTTAAATCCGCTACAGCTTTTCTTGATACTAACTCCGATTTTGGAACCTACTGGGGTTTTGGGCTAGGTCGATTTGAGATTTTAGACTTGAGATTTATCCAAAATAAAGCTCTCAAATCTGATTTAATACAATCTAAAAAGACTAAGCAACCAAACCAAATAAATCTAAAATCGGCTTTTTTATACTCTTGAATTGTACAGTCAGCTCTCAACAGCCTTCCCTCTGACTAATGACTAATAACTAATAACTAATGACTTCTTCGCGGAATCTATGGGCGCCGAAAGTACGATCGACCAGACCGAACAGCTACCGCTGGTAGTAAATCCCGACATTCTCCAGCAAGCAATCCTCTACAAAATTAATACTCGCATAAACGCTCGCGGAGAATTAATTTTCCCCTGCGTCCCAGGAATGCTAAACCACTATCTCAAGTCCATAGAAAAGCTATTTAGCACTCTCGACAGACCCCTGCCCGAAGACCGCAGAGACGAACTCAGCAAGCTCTTAGCCACCAAGTTAGAACAAGGCTACCGCACCTCCACAGCATCGATGCTGATCCTGCAATACGAATCAGTGCAGCCGCCGCAAACCGGTTTAGCTTGCAAAGTCATTGTTACTAGCTCAACAGTTGGAGAACAGTACAAAAGCTGGGTAGACACCAGAGAACCTCCGCTTTTCGGCTCTCATCCCGATGCAAAATTAATGACCACGGCTGCTAAATTGGGTACACCCGATCGAGTGCGGATTTTGGACGTGGGGGCCGGTACCGGCCGCAATACCTTGCCGCTGGCGAGATTGGGCTATTCTGTAGATGCGATCGAACTAGCTCCAGCTTTTGCAGAACAATTGAAAGCCGCAGTAACAGCCGAAAACCTTCCCGTGACAGTGACTGAAGGCGATGTGCTCGATCCCTTAATGCGGATGAAACCAGCCCGCTACCAGTTGGCAGTTGCCGCCGAAGTCATCTCACATTTTCGAGACAGCGATCAAGTACGGCTTTTCCTCGCCAAAATGTGCGATTCCCTGTGTTCCGGAGGCCTGTTGCTGTTCAGCACCTTTTTAACCGTCGGCGACTACCAGCCAGATGCCCTCGTGCGACAAGTTGCCCAACTCTCCTGGTCTACTTTATTTACCCCCCAAGAACTCGCCACCGCAATGGAAGGGTTGCCCTTAGTCCAAATATCCGACGAATTGGTGTTTGAATATGAACGCCACCACCTGCCGGAAGGAGCCTGGCCACCGACGCCCTGGTTTCCCAGTTGGGCAACCGGTCGAGATGTCTTCCCAATGGCAAACGCACGTCCGCCCATGGAATTGCGCTGGATTTTGTGCCGCCGAAGTTAAAAATTTTCTCATTTTTAGGCGGACACAGCAATCACAACTGTTAACCGGCAGTAACATTTTCCTCAGATATTTTTATTTCAACAGCTTAAATCCGGCTAGCTGTTAATATGACGCTGCCGGCACAGAAAAATTTACAAAAATATATATTAAAATGTAAAGAGAGCGAAGTTCGATCGCCCCTGGGTGACAAACCCAGTGTCTGATTAGATCCAACGCTTGCCAACCTTTTGTTTCTTGCGAAAAATCGGGTTGCTAATGGCAATCGGGCTTGCATAAAATTCGATCGTCATCTTGATGGGTGCAACTAAAGTTAAGATGAATTCAACAAACCTATTCCTCTCGATAGATGACTTTTTAGGGAATAGGATTAGCCAATAGATTAGCTCGCTAGTCAGCGATGCTGCTGAGAAACAAATATGCTTTTAACACTTCCACTACAAGCGTTTGGAGCAATCTTCAGGCACAAACCTTCCACAAATAGATCATCCATCGACCAAAAAACCAGTAAAAATTATTGGGAGGGGAATATTGAGTCCGCTGTAAACGAACAAATTGACTGGTACATCCAAGTGGAAATGCTAATGAGTAACGCTAAATCTTCCTGCACCAATGAAGAGATTGCTGCTTGGCTGCGGGGATTGCTGACAATTGCTTGGGCAGACGGCAACTTTGACGAAGACGAGCAAAAAATGATTGCAAATCTAACTCAGGATGAACTACACCCGGTATCTTTTGAGGAGAGTTTTGAACCTATTACCCCAGAGGAATTAGCCGCTGTGTTAGGGAAAGACACCACCAAAGGCGAGGATTTTTTGAGGACAGCAGTCATGGTAGCTTTGGCAGACGGTACCTACTCGCTCAGCGAAGACGAGGTAATCTATAATTATTGCAGAGCTTTGGGGCACAATGTAGAGGCGCTCGAAGCTCTGCGACACACCATCGAAGACTGCAAGTGCGATGATCCGCAGGGGCCCAGCAGCCAAATAGTTTTTGATGCGAATGTCGCCCCCGCCGGAACACCCCTTTCATCTCGGCTACCTAAACCTCACCACAAAGATGTCCTGCAACCCGTCAAAGACTGGCTTGACGGCTGGGAAATTCACGACCCAAAATTGGCACACTTTGTCTGTAAAATTATTCCGCCCCAGTGTCCATTTGAGCGAGATGTCGTGTTATTTGGTCGCAAAATCGTCCACATTCCGGCGATGTGCCAGATTAACCCACTTTACGAACAGTTAGTCGGGATGCGCTTTCGAGCTCTCTGCTATTTGGCAGATGAATGTAAGGAAGATGTATCGTCATATTGTTAGTAGTTAGTAGGCAGTTGTCAGTTGTCAGTTGTCAGTAGGCAGTTGTCAGTAGGCAGTTGTTAGTAGTCAGTTGTCATTCTTGTGAAATCTTGGATTAATGACTGTAACTATTAACCAATGACTACTAATTAGTCCAGGATGCAAAAACCGGGTTTTTCTAGGACAAAACATCGTTACACCCATCCGCACCCGTAGAAAAAGCCAGTAGAAAAACCCGGTTTCCTCAGTTTTTGTAGGTAAGTCTTGCTAAGAGAAAATCTGCTTTGATACTACTTCAATAAAAGTCTTAGTACAATCCTCAATCTTATACAAATTATTAAAAATCGCAAATATTGGAGCCGGACACAGCATTGCCGTTTCTCTACAAATGCTCGCTTACAATCTCTCGCTCTGCACTACTTTTAAAAATTGGTATAATTATAATTTTCGGGCAACTGTAAGTCGCAACTAAACTTGGCTGGCGTCTGCCGACCCGGACTAAAGAAAAAGAGAAATATGGTACTTGGATCTGGTATCATAATAACTACTGACTATTGACAACTGACAACTGACAACTGACTATTGACTATTGACTACTGACTAAATTATGCAATTTATCGATCGAGCAGATATTCAAGTCGCAGCCGGCAAAGGCGGCGACGGTATGGTAGCTTTTCGCAGAGAAAAGTATGTACCGGCGGGCGGCCCCTCTGGCGGGACGGGCGGCAAAGGCGGTTCCGTGTATATGGTGGCGGTGGAAAGCCTGCAAACGCTGCTAGATTTTCAGTACAACCGGATTTTTAAAGCCGATGACGGGAAGCGGGGCGCGCCGAAAAATATGACCGGTGCCGGTGGGGACGATCGCACGATCGAAGTTCCCTGCGGTACAGTAGTTTACGACGCGGAAACTCAGGCCATATTGGCAGATTTGGTGACACCCGGACAGACTTTTTGTGTAGCCAAAGGTGGCAAAGGCGGTTTGGGGAATAAGTGTTTTCTAACCAATTCCAACCGCGCTCCCGATTATGCGATGCCGGGAAAAGAAGGTGAACACAAATTTTTGCGTTTGGAATTGAAGCTATTAGCGGAAGTGGGAATTCTGGGGATGCCGAATGCTGGCAAATCCACCTTAATTTCAGCTTTGTCTGCGGCTCGCCCCAAAATAGCAGATTATCCGTTTACAACTTTAGTCCCGAATTTGGGCGTAGTCAGAAAACCGACTGGAGACGGTACGGTGTTTGCAGACATTCCGGGATTGATTGAGGGAGCGCACGAAGGCGCGGGTTTGGGTTACGAGTTTTTGCGGCACATTGAGCGGACTCGGTTGTTGCTGCATTTGATCGATGTTACGGATGAAGATCCGATCGCCAATTATGTCACAATTCAGGAAGAATTGAAGGCTTACAGGCGTGGTTTAGCCGATCGACCGCAGATTTTAGCTTTTAATAAAGTAGATGCGATCGATCTCGAAAGCGAAGAAATCGGTAATTTAATCAGCCGACTTAAAGAAATTAGCGGCGCTCCTGTTTTGTTGATTTCCGCCGTTAGTAGACTTGGATTGGATGAATTGATGCAGCAAGTGTGGCAAAAACTCGACGAGATGAACGAAAAAGAGGCGGCGGAACAGTTAGCAGTCGTGAGCATTTAATCGCTTTCCGGTTCCTGAAATTTCCGTGAATAGCTAGGTGTTTTTTTGAGGGGGTCAAATCTTTCGGCTGTATGGCTGGTGCGGCAAGGGTTTGAGCCTCTCGGATCTCAGAAAAGATCTGGGACATCTATCTACGAAGTCAGTTTTTACTAAGTAAATCTTTAATTTCTTCAATAGTAAATGGAGGATATTTCCTATGAATCATTGCATGACAGTTAGGACATAGTGGACGTAAATCTTGAATAGGATTAACTTCATATTCTTGATTGATTTCAGATAAAGGTATTATATGGTGAACATGAATAAAACCTTTACCTATTTCTCCAAAAATTTTTTCAAAGTTAAACTGGCAAACATAACAATTTAGCCCATAATATTCAATACATTTTTTGCGAGCGGGATTATTCCTTTCATAGGCATTAACTTGTATTTGACGGATAGAACCTTCTTTAAAAGTTTGAGTTTCCTCTAATTCTCCGACTTCATCAGGAAAGATTAGCGTATCATCTGAGACACTAAAAGAATCGAAAAGCTGTTCAAAATTAAGTTTGGGTGTGGTTAAAATTTTGCAAACTAAAACATAGAGTTATTCTTCAGAATATTCTTTAAATCCTTCATAAATTTCTTTCTCACAACGCCATAACTCTCTCTGCCACCAGCCTCTACGCCTATTTTCATGATAAGGATCAAAGGCATCTCTCAAATTTTTGATTGTATTAGCGGAAATTCCCAGTAGAGAGCCTATTTTTTCATGGGTATCAGTCATGTTACCAAATCCCAATTTCTGATAACCATCTCTATCAAATCTTGAAAGATAATAAGCTACTATATAAGCATACGGGGAATTACAATCACCCAAGGAGTCTATAAGAGTATTCCAGTTATAAGGTTTTTTCACAATTAAAATTATTCATTTGTTTTGTAATACCGCTTCTCTAAGTCATTGCTACAATCGGCATCGTTGGGTTGATTTTATACAATCACCTACTGTTTATGTGGTTTGTGGGCGGGGTGCTGGAAATTCCCCAATACTGATAAGTTGCTCGCGTTCGAGGATGCGTTCTAGGAGGTTAAATTGCAGAATTTTAGCGGTTACGCGCCCTTCTGGTGTCCGTGGGACGATTGATCCTCCTTCTAGCCGAAAATGGTCTGACCATTCCTGGACACGGGGATTAAAAAAGGGAGTTAGTTGTCGTGTCTCAGGGTCGATGGAACCTAGGTCAGTTCCTTTGAAACGGTTGCAGCAAGGACAGGATAACGCTAGGTTTTCAGCTTCGGTGACCCCATCATGTTTTTCAGCAATGATGTGTTCCATTTCAAAGGCAAAGAGTGAAGCCGTTTGGGGAAATCGACAATACTCGCATTGCTCTCCGGCGCGTTGGGTCACTAGCCGACGCAGAGTGGCTGGTACATAACTCATGCTTCTGTCTGTAAGCGTTTATAGGCATTAGCTTTGGCTAAACGCACCCAATGTTCTAACAGCAAATAGCGATCGAGTTCAACTTCCTCTCTGGCCGAAAGAGTGCCGGATTTATTGCGATCGAGCAGTTCGCTCATGCGGGCTTGCAACGCAGGTGTGGGGCGGATTGCGAGGATTTCTTCTGGGCTGGGTTGACTCGCTAGCAGTTCGACGATTTGGCGATCGTCTTGGTAGGAGATGGTTTCTGCGGGGGCGAGTTCCCGAAGTGCGCGATCCAGGGCTTCCGGGAGACGATCGCCCAATTGTTGCAGTTTTTCGCCAAGGAGATCGGGAACTTCTAGGATAATTTGCATTAGCGCTGATGTGAGGATGGGAATTCCCTTGATTGTAACAAACGGAAAAAATGCCGTTAACTTAAATCCCGATCGGAGATTGAAACTGCATCGTCCGGTATTTGCAAAGTTGTTCAAAATTGAGATCACTGGCGAATTTGCCCATTGTAATCAACTCTGATTCGGCCATCTTGGGAAACCGTAACAACCGTTTCTACAGTAAAGACAGACGAACCAGGCTTGTTACCCTTAAAAGTAAAAGTCCAAGTTCCATCGCCATTGTCTACAAAAGGCGATTCCCTAGAAATACCGTGCATAGAAGCTTCAGCTCGATAGTTGCCTAAACCCCCATTAGCCCTTTCTGCTGCTTGACGGGCTAAGTTTTTTGCCCGATTGAGTTCGATATTATTGTTGATCACTCTCACGCCGTCCGTCTCAGATTCAGGAGCAGGATTAGCATTACTCAAGGTGGGGGAGACTCCAACGGCTAAAGTTGAGAGCGCTACCAGACAAGCAAGGCGGATGCTTAGTTTCATAATACAAACTGATTTATAGTTTGATAAAGTCTACGAGACTTGTCCGAAAAAACCCGGTTGAATTTTCAATTTTTAATTTTCACTTGTGAATCGGCTGGCGTTTCCCCACCGTACAAATAGCGGTAACTCATCCGAGAAATCTCCCGAATCAATGTTTGAGCTGGCTTCTCTGTTTCCGGTGAATGCTTCACCATCACCGCCACCAAATAACGCTTACCATTCGGCAAATCCACCATCCCCGCATCCGCTAGCATTGTATCAATGTTGCCGGTTTTGTGAGCAATAACTGAACCTTCGCCTAAACCTTTCGGCAGCAAAGAATCATTTCTAGTTTGGCGCATGATTTGCAAAATGCGATCGCGCGATTTGACGGATACCAAATTACCCCGATCAATCTGGGCTATGATATTAATCAAATCCTGCGGACTGGTAGTATTAGTTCCCTCCAAATCAGGCAAATTATTGCGGAGAACCGTCGCCCTCAAACCCCAATTGGCAAACTGCTGATTCAACACCTCAGCACCTCCCAACAACTCAATCATCATATTTGTCGCCGTATTGTCACTGACAACAATCATCTTTTGGGCAACTTCCAAAGCCGAATACTTCTTGCCAGGAGCCTGGTCTTGCATATCCCCAGAACCGCCGACAATGTGTTCGGACTTCAGCGTCAGCATCTGATCTAACTGCACTTTGCCCTCATCTACTGCTTGGAAAAAAGCTACTAAAATTGGCACTTTAATTGTGCTAGCTGAAGCAAAAGCAGTATCGCCATTAAAATTTAGGTAGCTTCCAGTATCTAAATCGACTAGAAATATTCCGGCTGTCAAACTAGGATTTTCTGTTGCTAAAACCTGAACTTGGGTTTTCAAAGCTCCTAATTCTTGATTCAGTTGCAGCACTTCTGGGGTTGCCGATTCCGCAGAGGCGCTATCGGCTTGGTTTTTCTGCCCTGCGGTGGTTTGTTCTTCTGGCGCTACAGTGGATGCTCGACTCACAGCATTTACCACCGACAGCAGCGTACCGCAAATCACCGCTATCCCAACTCCTAAAATCAGCAAGCGAGTAGCGTACACCAACGGTGGCACGCTCCGAGGTGCAGAGCGTTTACCCGGTCTCTCACTCGCTTTTGGGCGCGGTTTAGGCACGGGGGGTTTTTTGGCATCTGCGGGGATTACCGTGTCTGAAATGCGAACTGGGGGCGAACTGGGAAGACTTCCACGGGTGGTAGGGGGTGTGGCAGTTGGGATCTGGGTGTTGGGATTGCTGGCGATCGAACTCACATTTTCCCGCTCCTGATTGGGATCGGGAAACTCAAACATATCAACAGCAGCGAGGCCTTTTTTGCGGGGTTGGCGAGTCTTCGACTGCGGAGTTTTGCTGGTTCTGGGTTTTCTGGGGTTAATTGCCGATCGAGGATCGGATAAAAAGTCTTGTGTAGTAAATTCTTCCGAAGATGTGGGAGAATTGGCTCCATTTCTGCTGCCGCGGCCCTGTTGCGGTGGCAAAGTCGCAGGTTCGGGCGATCGAATTTCTGGGTTGCCGTTTTGCGGTTGCGGAGGGCGGCGGCGGCCCGATTTGCCAGACTGACTTGCTTTGCCGGACTTAGGCTGCTTTGAGCCGGAGTTGGGAGAAGATATCGAGGATATCACGGATAATATCGATCCTTTGGGAAACCGCTCTGCCACGTCTTACTCCTTCATCACTAATGTAAAGTTCAAGTTTAAGATTTTTCAGCTTGCCAGCCAATCAATTTTAGATTTTAGATTTTAGATTTTAGATTTTAGATTTGCCCCAGACGCTGCATGGTATCAGCAACCGGGTTTATTGCTCGCAAATTATCGCAAAGCTTAGGTTTTTAGTCAAGAAACCTTGTTATGAAGGTGATAAGTGGGTGCAGGAAAGTTCTCTGTGAAAAAAATCCTCAATCTCACATCCCCAATTATCAGCATTTCTCCTAGCTATCCATTGGATTTTCCGGCAACGCCCCATCCAGAGTATCAGAATTTGCCTCTCGTGGGTAAGTTTTGATTGCCCATTCTGTTTGGCGGAGGACGCCCCGCAGCATGGCGACTTCATCCACTGTCGGATAGGCTCTGTTGTACAAACGCCGAAATTTTTCCATCCGGCTTGCTGCTGTGTGCTGCTGCAAATATCCTATTTTGAGTAACAGCGTTTCTAGTTGCTGGTAATATCCCTCTAAATTTTCCAAAGGAGCCGATTCCTTCTGGCCACTGACAACTGACAACTGACAACTGACAACTGACTTGTATATTTCGTAACAGCAGATAGCGACGGCTTGAGCGAGATTTAGGGAAGTGTAGGCATCGCTGCTGGGAATGCGGATCAGGCGTTGAGCGCGGTTTAATTCGGCATTGGTCAAGCCACAGTCTTCTCGGCCGAAAATGAGGGCGCTGGGGGCTTCTAGGAGCCAAGGCAAGGCCTCTGCGGGTTCTTCTAGTTGTGTTGGCAACGATCGACTATCATCTCCTGTAGTTGCGATCGCTCTGACACACCCAACCAAAGCAGCGGGCAAACTCTCGACTACTTTCGCCGTTTCCAATATGTCGGCGGCGCGAACTGCCATCAGTCGGGATTCTTCCCCTAAATAATCGCATTGGGGATTTACCAAAACTAATTGGTGCAAACCCATATTTTTCATCACGCGGGCAACAGAACCCACATTCAAGGGCCCTGCTGGTTCGACTAAGACTATTCGGATGTTGGCGTCGGCCTTTTCGAGCATTTTTATTTGAGAGGTGTTTGGCAGAAATTAGGTTGTTTCCTTAGCAACAGGCCAGATGCCTGTTCCACAATCAAATTTAACTCTTGTGGAACACGCCTCTTGCCTGTTCATAAAAATGGTACAAGATGTGAATTAGTTAATCTATTGTCAAAATTAGCATGGCTAAGCAACGATCGAAATCTGATTTACCGACAAAAATGTGCTCAGTGTGCGATCGACCTTTTACTTGGCGCAAAAAATGGGCGGACTGCTGGGATGAGGTCAAATACTGCTCGGAACGTTGTCGTCGCCGCCGTTTGGCGGCTCAAGATTAAGAATTTAGGGCAAGTTGCTCGAACAAAGCTAAGATTGCAAAGGAAAAATTTTAGGTTATTAGGTTATAAATTATGGCATCGCAACAAGTGCAACCAAAATTAGTTATTCACGGCGGTGCCGGCAGTTCTCTACACAGTAAAGGCGGAATTGAGGCGGTGCGGAAATCGCTTTACGATGTTTTGGAGGAAGTTTATCCGCTGCTGAAAGACGGTGCAAGTGCCGTAGATGCAGTGGTGCGGGGGTGCCAATTGTTGGAAGATGACCCGCGATTCAATGCCGGTACTGGTTCTGTGGTGCAGTCGGACGGTCAAATTCGGATGAGTGCTTCGCTGATGGATGGTTTGATGCAGCGTTTCAGCGGGGCGATTAATGTTTCTCGCGTTCAACATCCGATCGAACTTGCTCAATTTTTGCAGCATTCGGACGATCGAGTTCTCTCTGATTTTGGTTCGGCGGAATTGCTGCGAGAACTTCAATTGCCGATTTACGATCCGATGACGGATTTGCGTTTGCACGAGTGGATGCAGGAACGCCAAGGCAATTTTAGCAAAGCAATGGCTGACGTGGTTGCCGAACCGGCCGGTGTGGGTACGATCGGAGTCGTAGCTTTGGATGTGCATGGACGCTTGGCTGCTGGGACTTCTACTGGTGGCAAGGGTTTTGAGCGCATCGGGCGGGTTAGCGACTCGGCAATGCCGGCGGGAAATTACGCGGCCCAAAGTGCGGCGGTAAGCTGTACGGGAATTGGCGAGCACATTATGGACGAGTGTTTGGCGGCGCGAATTGTGATTCGGGTAACGGATGGTTTGAGTTTGAAAGCTGCTTTTGAGCGTTCTTTTACTGAAGCTGACGAACGTCAACGGGATTTTGGCGCAATTGGAATTGATGCTAGCGGGGCGATCGCTTTAGGCAAAACTAGCGAGGTGATTTTGGGTGCTTTTCACAATGGTATGGAAATGGGCGATACTTTGGAAATGAGCAAGGGAACGTTGATTTTTATTGCTTAAAATGGCGATCGAAATTATCCTCCTAAAAGTTAGGAAATTGTTGACAACTTGCTGAATATAGCAATCCTAAGTCAGTACCAATATGTAGGGGTATTGCCCCCATGCCTACCCCCAGGGATCGGTGCAACCACGGGGGGTTTGCCCCTACAACAATTACACAATTCATTTAGGATCGCTATATATGTATTGGCGGTGTGGTATGTTAATTTAAATCCTCCTCACCGCCACTACCGATGACTCAACAGGAGAATCTCAATGCGATCGCTCAACCTCCGATCGCTCCAAAGAAATTACAAAAGTTGGTCAAGTTATGTAGGCGCAGTCTATGGGTAACTGCTGTGCTTGCCTTTAAAGTTCCAATTGTTGCCTACTTTTACACTAAACGACGAATTGCTTGTTATATTGCTTTGCTGCTTAGTAGTTTGATGGCTGTATTGACTTTATTCATAGTTTTTCCCAGAGAAATCCCGAAGGGCAGTACGCTTCCTGCTACGGCATTCTGGCTCTTCCGTACTTATTGTGCTAATTTTTTATTAAAATGCCAAAAAAGTAATGCCCGTATTTCAAAATTTATTAAA
>NZ_JAUBRB010000055.1:0-48727 GCF_036701585.1 Microcoleus sp. POL10_C6
CAGGTTTTTTTCCATAATTGTAATATTCCGCCCAGAATGTCACACTTGTCAATACCCTCTGACCTGAATCCTTACGAGTGCCGTAGATTTGGTGAATGCTTTTAGTTATGCTGAGGCATATCCTGATGAGATTGAAAGAGCAATTCGAGAACAGGAAGAGGCATAAACTGTGGCAGATCTTTATACCGCGATCGCACAAAGCATTAAAACTGAAATATTTTACCATTTTAAATCAGGCTTTTATGAACGGGCAAGATGCCCGTTCCACAAGAAATTTATTCTTTGTGGAACGGGCATCTTGCCCGTTCTTGAAAATGGTACAACATCTCAGTTAACATAAACAAAAAACTCCTCGTACTATGCGAATAATTCATACTGCTGACTGGCATTTAGGGCGACGTTTTCGAGGGATCGATCGCACTTTTGAAATTGCGATCGCCCTCGAACAGATTTTGAAGCAAGCAAAAGCCTTGGATGTCGATGCTGTGCTCGTTGCCGGCGACATTTTCGACGTGCCCAACCCTCCCGCTTACGCTGAACGCATTGCTTATAACTTTTTCTGCGAACTCCAAGCGGCAGGAATTCCCGCAATTGCGATCGCCGGTAATCACGATTCGGCATCCCGCATCGACAGCATCGCGCAATTGCTTTCCCTCGCCGGTGTTCGCGCTTTAGGCAAACCCAGGCTTTCCGCAGACGGCGGCACAATTACTCTTAATACAAAAAGCGGTAAACTTTGCGTGGGAGCGATGCCTTTTGCTTCCGAACAAAGACTGTTAGATGCTAATTCTCTCTGGCAGTCTGGCGATGCCGATCGCCGAAAAGATTACCGCGAAATAGTAAAATATTTACTCGAAGATTTAACCAGGGATTTTAGAGACAATACTGTCAATTTTCTCATGGGACACATGAGCATTGACGGCGCTCGATTAGCAAAATCCGAAGTCGCTTATTACACGCGAGAAAAATACCTGCTATCATCGCAAACTCTGCCGCCGGAAGCTCAGTATGTTGCCCTCGGACACATCCACATTCACCAGCGGATTTCTGAGACTTCTCCCGCTTATTATTCCGGTTCTTTGATTCAGTTAGATTTTGGAGAAGCGGAACAGGAAAAAGGATTTTGCTTGATAGAAGTTGAGCCGGGAAGTCAGGCAAAGGTGGAATTTAAGCCGGTGGCTTGCCACAAGCCGTTAAAAGTGCTTAAATGTCATAACGACAATCTCGATGAAACTTTACAAGCTCATCAGTATCATCCGGGTTTCTTGAAAGTAATTGTCGAACTGGACAGTCCGCAAATCGGACTTGCCGATCGAGTGCGCCAAATTTGTTCTCAAGCGCTGTTAATTGAACCGCGCTATCCAGATGCAGCGCTAGAAGCAACAGAAATAACTAATATCGATCCCAATAATTTCGATCCGGCAGCAGAGTTTTGCAACTATTATCAAAACCGCTTGGGAACGACACCGAAACCAGCAGTATTGGAGGAATTTAAAAATTTGTACAAGAAGTTTAAGGAAACAGTTAACAATTAAATGGGTAAAAAGATACAATCCAAAATCCCAAATCTCAAATTTCAAATAGTTTTAAGACTGAAACCCACGCTCAATGTCGCTTGTAGTCGAGTCTAGATCCCCCTAAATCCCCCTGGTTGTTGGGGGACTTTGATAATACTCTTGTCCCCCCCTTAACAAGGGGGGTTAGGGGGGATCGGGAAGACTGTAGAAGGAAGACAGTAGAGCTGAATATAACAATCTAAAACCCCAAATCCTAAAACTAAAATCAGTATGCGTCCACTAGAACTTATTCTCGAAGGATTTACCAGCTTCCACCGCGAACAGCGTTTAGATTTTTCTCAACTCGATTTGTTTGCAATTACTGGTGCTACAGGTGCAGGCAAATCTTCCCTGTTAGATGCCATGACTTACGCTCTTTTTGGCACGACAACTCGCAGCGGCAAACAGGTAAGTGATTTGGCAAGTCAAGGCAGCGAAAATTTAAAAGTGCAGTTGCGTTTTGCTGTGGGTTCGGCACAGTATCGGGTGACGCGAAGGTGGCGTTTTCGTCCCAAATCTCCCGAAAATAAGGTGATTTTGGACAACTGGCAAAATGGTCAATGGGAAACTTTGGGGACGAGTATCGTTGCTGTTCAAAATACCATTGAACAGATTTTAGGAATGGATTTTGATACTTTTACACGCGCAATTGTTCTGCCTCAAGGCAAGTTTGATGAATTTATTAAAGGGGATACTTCAAAACGTCGGGAAATTTTGCGGCAGCTAGCGGGATTTGAGATTTTTGAGCAGATGCGGAAGGAAACAAATGAACTCGCAAAGTTGCTGAAACAGGAACGGGAAATGGTGGAAAGGCAGCTAGCGGATTTGAGTGCGCCGACGGCGGATGAGGTGGATCAAAGACGATCGCAACTTTTGATTTTAGAGCAGCAGTTACCCCAGTTCGATCGCGCTGTGATGAAAGCTCAAAAGGATCTAGATGAAGAGGAACAGCTATTTTCGCAAATCGCTCGCTGGCAAGAGTTACAACAACAACTGGCCCAATTAAATGCTAATTCTGCTGAGGTGGCAATTTTAGCACAGCGTTTAGAAAGAGCGCAAGCTGCCAATCATTTACAGGGAGATTGGGCTTTAGTGCGATCGGCTCGCAGTCAGTATGAAACTGCCGAAAGTGCCTCGGTGGCAGCGCGAAAGCAGTTAATTAAAGCTCGCTCTGAGCTGGCAGTAGAGCAGCACCAATTTGATGCGGCAAAAGCCAAAGAAGACGTGCTAGCGCCACAAATTAAGGCTCGCGAAGATGCTCTAGCTGCTGCTAAAGTATATGAAGAACAGCGCGCTCAATTAGAAAAAGAAGTGGCGCTTGCCCAAAAAGTTCAACAGGAAAAACTCCGCTTTTTTATGGCAGCAGATAAAGAACTGCAAGCTGCTAACACTAAAATTCAAGGCGCGGGTTTTCGAGTTACTCAAGCAGCGGCACAGCTCGAACAGTATGCGCCGGGAGGAAAGCGTTTAGAGCAATTGCAGCAAATTTCACCCTTATTGATGGAATTGCAGCTAATTACCAAGCAGCAAAAGACTCAGCAAGAACAGTTGGATAAATCTCTGGCAGATAAGGAAAAAGCTCAACAGAATTATGTGCAGGTTGCCGCTAATTTAGAAGCAGCAGAAATCCAACTAAAAGAGTGCGATCGCGAGTTAGAAGCGGCCCAAACCGCTAATGCGGAAGCCGCACGTTTAGAGAGTGTGGCTGCTGTCAGAATGTCGCTGAATTCTGGCGATACTTGCCCGGTGTGCGGGGGGGTGCATCCTGAGAGCGATCGGCTCCCTCCTTTGCCCGATTCTAATATTGTCGATGTGGCTGGTTTGCGGCAGAAATTGGCTGCTGCAAATCAGGTTTTTCAAGATGCTCAAAGGTTGGCTGCTGAGGGAAAAAGTGCAGTAGCAGCCTGCCTGCAAAAAGAGTCGGAAATTGCTCAAATGTTGGAATTAACTGCGAATAAAGTTGCTCAATTGCAGCAGGAAATCACTCATGTGCTGGAAAATCCTCAGTGGGAAAGCTTGGGGTTGCAGCAGGAGTTGGCACTCCTTAAAGAGAGCGATCGCCAATACCGCGAAACCGAACAGCAGTTCCAACTGGCATCATTGGAATATGATAATTTTCAGGAAAGATTTAATTTGGCGGTGGCGACTCAAGCAGCTAAACAGCAGGAATATCAAGATGCGATCGCCGAATCAGACCGTCGCCAGCAGCAGTTGCAAAGTTGTGTAAATGCGCTTTATCAAATTACCGAATATCAACCTTATGCTAATTTAGCAAAAGTTTTAGAACAAGACAAGCAAGACTTGGCAAATCTGCTAAAAGTTGCCGAAAAATCCTATCAAACTGCTCACAATAAGGTTATTCAAGCCGCAGAGAGAGAGCAACAAGCTGGAGAAGCTTTTGGACAAGCCCAAGCCCAGAAACAGCAGTTAAACCTGGATTGGTCAGCAAAATTAACAGCGGCTGATTTCACAGAAGAGACATTTTTAGCAGCGGTGGCGACAGTTAAGGAACAATCAGAATGGGAAAATGCTATTCGCTCTCACCGGGAATCAAAAATTCAGTTAGAGACGCGGGCGAAAGATTTGAGCGAGGCAATCGCAGGCAGAACTACCGATGAGAATACTTTAGCACAAGTGCGATCGGCAAAACATACCGCCCAAGAAAACCTCAAACAAGCCAACAACAACCGCGCCGAACTGTTAGCTTGGATTCAAGTAGCAGCCCAAAATCTCGAACAAGCCGAAAGACTGTCACAGCAAATCACAAATTTCACAGAACAAGAGCAAACTTATCACACCTTAGCGCAGAATCTCAAATCCAACGAATTTCAATCCTACATTTTAGAACATTTAGAAGCAGAATTAGTCGGCAGCGCCACCTTAATTTTGCAAGAATTAACCGAAAATCGCTACAAACTAATAAACCAAGACGGCGAATACTGGGTAGCAGATAATTGGAACGGTGGCGAAGCTAGACGAGTGCGTACTCTTTCCGGTGGCGAAACCTTTGCCACTTCCTTATCAATGGCTTTAGCTTTGTCAGAAAAACTGTCTCAAGGATCTCACTTGGGCAGCTTGTTTCTCGATGAAGGATTTGGTACTTTAGATACCGAAACTCTGGAAAGCGTTACTCAAATTTTAGAATCTTTGCGACAGCGAGACAGGCTGATTGGAGTGATTACCCACGTTCGAGAATTGGGCGAAAGATTGCCCGCACAAGTTAAAGTTTCTAAATCACCCCAAGGTTCTAAAATAGAAGTACATAGATCCTGAAGTGAGAGGCGCGTGCGTGAAATAGTAAACTTGCTTAAGGACGTATATTATCACTAAATCTGCCCTACAATTACCTATAATATATGATGAAAAATCCCCCGACTCGAATGCAATCGGTACAGTCGCCAATAATTCCAGTAGTTGGCGAACTGATTCGCCAAAATCCTGGAACAATATCTTTAGGACAAGGCGTAGTTTATTACAATCCGCCACAAGAATCATTTGACAAAATTCCCGAATTCTTCGCAAATACCGACAATCACAAATACAAAGCCGTGGAAGGAATTCCACAATTACAAGATGCTATCGCAGCCAAACTCAAAACCGATAACGACATAGAAATTAACAGCAAAAACTGTATTGTCGTTACCGCCGGCAGCAATATGGGATTTACCAACGCCATTCTCGCCATCACCTCGGCGGGAGACGAAATTATTATCCAATCACCTTATTACTTCAACCACGAAATGGCGGCAATTATGGCAAGTTGCCGACCAGTCATAGTAGAAACTGACGCCCATTATCAACTTAATATCGATGCTATAAAAAAAGCAATCACCGACAAAACGCGAGCCATAGTTACCATTTCACCAAATAATCCCACTGGTGTTGTTTATCCTTCCGAAGCACTCCGAGAAATTAACGAAGTTTGTCGCCAGCACAACATCTATCACATCAGCGATGAAGCTTATGAATATTTTACTTATAACGGCGTCAAACACTGTTCGCCCGCCGCTTTTCCCAATAGCAGCGAACATACAATTTCTCTGTTTAGCCTCTCCAAAGCCTATGGTTTTGCGAGTTGGCGGATCGGGTATATGGTAATCCCAGAACATTTGCTCGTTTCAGTGAGAAAAATTCAAGATACAATCTTGATTTGTCCCCCCGTAATTTCTCAGTATGCAGCGCTGGGAGCCTTGCAAGTTGGTAGAGGTTACTGCGATAATTATGTAAGGGCGATCGCATCCGTGCGCCAACTCGTATTAGACGAACTCAATACCATCCAAAATTTGTGTACAATTTCCCCAGCCTGCGGAGCATTCTACTTTTTCTTGAAAGTTGATACTGAAATCGATACAATGGAATTAGTAGAAAAATTAATTCGCGAATATCACGTAGCAGTGCTTCCCGGTACAACCTTCGGCATGGATAGCGGCTGCTATTTGCGCGTTGCTTACGGTGCTTTGGAGAAAGCAACCGCCACCGCTGGTATTAGGAGATTAGTTAAAGGTTTGAAGACAATTTTAAACAAGTAAAATAGGAAGATTCAACATGGTTGCCACTAATTTAAAAGCAAATACAAATATCCAAGATACCTCCGCTGCAAGACTGGCAGACTTGCGCGATTTGATGGCAGATTATGAATTAGATTGCTATTACATCCCAGCGGTTGACGAACACTTAAATTTATCAGTTCCAGCAGCCAAGCAGCGGCGAGCTTGGATGTGCGGTTTTACGGGTTCCGCCGGTGATTTGTTGGTTGGCAAAAATTCCGCTTGGTTGTTTGTGGATTCCCGCTATTACGAACAAGCCGAATTGCAAGTCGATACTGGAATTATTCAAATATCGAAACTCGGCTTAGAAGGAAATTTAACCTTAATTGAAACTTTAGAAAAACTGGCGGTAGAATCGGCAGAAAAATCAACTAAAATTCGCCTGGGTTTTGACCCGTTTACCGTAGCGACAGAGCAATATCAAAATTGGGTGAAAAAATTCGCGAATGCAGAGATTGAACTCCTACCAATCCGGGACAATTTGACAGACAAAGTGCGATCGCAAACTCCTTGGCAAACAGCCGAGACTTTACCCGCGATTGATGCAGAGCCCATATTTAGCTTACCTGTATCCCTGACCGGAGAAACCGCCGCCGAAAAATTAGCCAGAGTCAGGGAAGCGATGCAAAAAGCCAACATCGATGTGCTTCCGATTACCAACCTCAATCAAATAGCGTGGCTGTTCAACCTCCGAGGCTCGGATATTCCCCACATTCCCATTTTCATATCCTATGCCATTGTCACCACAGATTCAGCATTTTTGTTTACAAATACCGAACGAATTTCACTAGAAATCAAGCAAGAATTGCGGGCGGATGTAACTTTGCTTCCCTACGCAGACTATCCGCATACATTAGAAACTTGCGTAAATTTGCCACATAAAGTTCGGGTACTTTTAGACCCGAAACACAGCACAGCAGGCACGTACCAGTTAATATTAAACCATCAAGAAGCGCAGTTATACAACATCGAAATACTTTTTGAGACACATCCGGTGGAAGGGATGAAAGCTCGCAAAAATCCCGTAGAAATTGAGCAGATGAAATCAGCCAATTTCAAAGCAAGTCGAGCGAAAACTTTGACTTTAAAGTGGTTGACAAAACAGTTAGAAAATGGTAATGTATTGACCGAGTTTGATGTCAAAGAAAGCATCGAAAGATTTTACCAGGAAGAAACTGATTTTCAGACTTTAACTTTTAGAACGATTGCAGGTGCGGGAGCCAATAGCTCGATCGTACACTACGGAACCCCCAGCCCAGAAGTCACCTTAAAACCCGGAGAATTGCTGCTGCTTGACTCAGGCGCGCAATATTTAGCAGGTACAACCGACGATACGAGAACACTAAGTATCGGAGAACCGACGGCGCTACAAATAGAACACTACACCACAGTTTTAATCGCGCACATCAACTGTGCAATGCAGCAATTTCCCAAAGGAACAACGGGAGCGCAATTAGATGCGATCGCCCGTGCGGTATTATGGCAACAACAGCTAGACTACGGACATGGCACCGGGCACGGAGTCGGCGCGTTTTTAGCCGGTCACGAAGGGCCAAACGGCATCAGCAAATCGGTACAATATCCCCTGGAAGCCGGAATGGTAACGAGCATCGAACCGGGATATTACGAACCGGGATGGGGCGGAATTCGCATCGAAAATCTCTATGTTGTCAGGGAAATGCCCTCAAAAAACGGTTCGGTTTGGTACGGATTTGAATCGCTGACGTATATTCCGTTTGAGCGCAAATTGATAAATGTCGATCGACTGTCAAAGACTCAACTCGCATGGTTGAATAATTATCACGCTTCGGTAGTCGAGAAGCTGGAACCCGTACTTGATGCAGCAACAATTGAATGGTTGAAAACAGCCTGCGCTGCGTTAGGTAAAATTGATGTTACTATTAGCCAATAAGCCGATCGTACTCTGCGTGCGCGCCGATCCAAAACCACAAAATACCCTGCTCAATCCCTATACCCAAAGCTCGGTAGTCTTGTCCGGCTCTGACTGACCAATACTTGCCGACTTTTTTGAAATGCAGCGATGGATGAGTTGGATCGGCTTTGAGTAATTCGTAACATCGATCGGCTGAAAGCTTTACGGTTTCAGGTAAAGCGTTGTAGCATTCCCAAAATCGACGAGTCGTGTAGTGCATCAAATTTCCCGATAGCGCCCCGCCTCAAAATCTGCGATCGCCTCCTGGGCTAAATCTTCCAACTTACCGCCAGCAATATCTTGTTCTAACTGCTCGTCCCAACGCCGATAATCCAACTCAAAAAACCATTCCAAAAGTTGATGAAACTTATCTGGTGGTAGATCCAGGATAGCGGCTTCAATTTGCTCGATCGTCAACATAGAGCTTGTGATTTGTAGATAGTTATATCTCTCAAAATTATACTAATAAAGCTGGTGACAGGATTTGAACCTGCGACAGGCTGATTACAAATCAGCTACTCTACCAACTGAGTTACACCAGCAGTGAAACTTAATATAGCAAACTTATAGTCATTAGCGCAACCCCCCCAGCCATTTTTTTTTCAAATTCGCTCAAAACCCCTCCCCGTAAGGGCAAAACCGAAATTGTCTGCCCACTGCCAATTAACTAATCGCACCGCCAAATCTTAATCGTCTGATCCGCACTGCCGCTGGCGAGCAAATTGCCCGAAGGTGCGATCGCCACCGAGTACACCGTACCCGAATGTCCCTTAAGAGCGCTCAACAACTCCCCCGTCTGCAAATTCCAAATATTAATCGTATTATCATCGCAGCCACTAACCAAAGTCAAACCGTCCCCACTGATAGCAACCGAATCGCCCCGACTCACATAATTCTGCAAAATATGCAGCGCCTCATTCGTTCCTAAATTCGTTACACCCTTTCCCTTCGCATAATGAGTATTTAAAATCCGCAACAAACTGCCCGTGTGCAAATTCCGCAGCTTAATCGTATAATCATTGCTGACGCTAGCAAGAACCTGACCGTCCGGCGCGATCGCCACAGAATTCACCCCAACATTCAACCCCGAAAGAGTCCGCAGCAACTTACCGCTTTCCACATCCCAAACCTTGCTCGTCGCATCCGAACTGCCACTCGCCAATATTTTACCGTCCGGGCTAAAAACCACCGCATTCACATTGTCAGAATGACCCTTCAAAGTCCGCAGCAACTCACCACTCCGCAAATTCCACAGCTTAATCGTATTATCAGCACCGCCGCAGCTAGCAATTATTTGGCGCTTCGGGTTAATCGCCACCGAATTCACCTCCATAGAATGTCCCGGAAAAGTACACAGCAAATCACCGGTGTGCAAATTCCAAAACTTAATTGTTTCGTCCGAACTGCAGCTGACCAACATTTTTCCGTCATAGCTAATAGCAACCGAATTTACGCGATCGGAATGTCCCGTCAGAGTGCCAATTAATTCCGCTGTTTCTAAATTCCAAATCTTAATAGTTTTATCCCAACTACCGCTAGCCATAATTTTACCGTCAGGGCTAATCGCCAGAGAATTCACAAATGATGAATGTCCCGGCAGCGTATATACACACCGCCATTTTTGATGTTTTAATTTGTGAGCTAATTCCTTCACCCGCTTAGCTGCCGCCTCAGCTTCCTCTCTACGTTTGAGTTCAGCCTCCTCCAAACGCTGGCGTTCCGCCCTAGCTTTCGCCTCTCGCAGTGCCAGCCGCCGCATCTCTCCCTTATAGACTATTCGCTGCTGCTCCTGAATTTCTTTAAGAGTTTCTATATACGGTTGGGCCCAATCTTTAGAAAACCATTCATGAGCAAATTCCGCCTCTAATTTAAATAACTGAGGTTCGTGAGTAAAATCGATATTTAAATAATACAAATCAGCTAAAAAAGCGGCCAATAACTTGTGAATAGTCACAATTATTTGCCGAATAATCCGCAGGCTCAGCTTTTTGTCTTTCCCCTCTGCTTCCAACTGGTTATAAACCTCTTCCCAATTCCAAGGCTGCATCGCCACTAGAGAAACGCTCTGATTGATAACTCCCCAAAAACCCACATGAAAATTAACTTCATAATCGCTAATATCGCTGTACAGTATAGCAGTCGGTACGGGAGACAAAACAGTCTGCAACCGCTCCACATCAATATCAGAAATGGATTTTTTGAAATAGTCTCCGTAAAACTGAACCGGGCACAAATCTCCATGCGGGGGGTAGTGCTGGTTCAAAAAAGCTCTTAACTTAGCCGGCAGCTCGATATTCAGATTGTGGCGAAACGAATCCGGGCAATCTTGGCTAATTTTTGCGGGAGCAACTAACAGCAGCAATCGGTGCTGCTGCTGCTGCTGCAAAATCTGTTCAGTTTCCTGCCTGCTCAAATTAGAAAACCAGTTGTCCCTGTCCCAAATAGTTTGAATTTCGCTCAGCTTAACTCGAATTGCTTCTGATTGAAACTCCCGCATTAAGTCGCGGCAAAGTCGGCTAATTGCCCGCTTATCTCTTATTTCTTGTGCCTTAATTCGATTAGCCCGTTCTTCCTTTACCCTTTCTTCTGCGCCCACGAGGGCGATTAATTCTTGTTCTCTGGCCTGCTGCCGCTGCAAATATCTCATTTGTGCTTTAATCCAGCGGGGGTCTTTTTTGATTTGCTGGTTTAAAGCTGAAGAACCAGAGGGCTCAATTTCTGCATAGCGTTCGCTGACAGCGTTTGCCCCCAATCTTTCTCCCAATTCAGAGGCTACAGGCTTCAACAGTTCAATTAGGGTGTCTGAGACTGGGCGGGGTAAGGACATACCAGTTAAAACTTTTTCTTACTTAAGGGCGATCGCGCGAGTCAGGCATATCTCGCTGGGGCGGCGACTCTTGGCAGGGCTATTACATTTGGGCGATCGGCCGATGGTATATGTAAGGAGTATCCTGCAGGCGTATCGTGCAGCGCCGCAAATTTAGCACCTTAACTCAATAATAGTATTTATACACTTTACATTTTACCCCGAATCTGAATCAAAAACACCGACGGAAAAGACTTCAGGATATGCGATCGACCCTGAGTTCCCCCAATTTGTTTTTTTTGTTGCCTTTTGACTCACTCTTGTCTATAATCGTACTTCACAACCATAATTACGGTATTCCTACCTAAGAACCGTACTTTATCTAGAGGAACAAATATAATGAGCCCGTGGCAACGCCTAACTCAACACCTTTACTGGCCGCAACAGCGATCAGCCAGCACAAATCAATCATTTACGGCCATGAAAAGATTTGTATCGCTATTTTTAGTGGGAATAACTTTAAGTCTGGCCGTTGCATCCTGCGGTCAGGGAATCACCAACAACCCCGCAGCCACTCCAGGCAGTGGTAGCCCAGCAGCTAACAAAGGCAACGTAGAATTAACCCTAGTATCCTTCGCCGTCACCAAAGCCGCCCACGAAGCGATAATTCCCAAATTCGTAGAACAATGGCAAAAAGAAAAAGGCCAAACCGTCACCTTCAACCAAAGCTACGGCGGTTCCGGTTCCCAAACTCGCGCCGTAATTGACGGTTTAGAAGCAGACATCGTACACCTAGCCCTCGCCCTCGACACCGCAAAAATTGAAAAAGCCGGACTCATTGAGCCCGGATGGGAAAAAGAAGTCCCCAACGAAGGCATAGTTAGCAAATCCGTAGGAGCAATAGTCACCCGCGAAGGCAATCCCAAAGGCATCAAAACCTGGGAAGATTTAAGCAAAGACGGAGTAAAAGTGATTACTGCCGATCCTAAAACATCAGGCGTTGCCCGCTGGAATTTCCTCGCACTTTGGGGTTCGGTTGTTAAAACCGGAGGAGACGAAACCAAAGCATTAGACTTTACTAGCAAAGTCTACAAAAACGTCCCGATTCTGACTAAAGATGCCCGCGAAGCCACCGATGTATTTTTCAAACAAGGGCAAGGCGACGCCTTAATTAACTACGAAAACGAGATTCTTCTGGCAGGTGAGAAAGGCGAAAAACCGACTTATACTATTCCCGAAGTCAATGTTTCGATCGACAATCCGATCGCCATCGTCGATAAAAACGTTGATAAACACGGTACTCGCGAAGTCGCGGAAGCATTTGTCAAGTTTCTCTACACCCCAGAAGCTCAGCGAGAATTTGCCAAAGTAGGCTTCCGCCCAGTAGATGCGACAGTAGCCGCAGAACCAGAATTTGTCAAAAAATATGCCCCCATCAAAACCCTATTTACAGCTCAAGACTTAGGAGGTTGGGGAGATATTCAGAAGAAATTCTTCGATGACGGAGCGGTTTTTGACAAAATTCAAGGTTCAATTAGACAGTAAAAAAACAGAATGCCCAGATCCCCGACTTCCCCCAAGTTGTCTGGGATCTAATAGATTCACTATTCTTCCAAATCCAAAGTATTCACTTATGGCTGTATCATCTCCAACCAGCAACCCTCAATCTCCGATCGACAATATCAAAAGGGCGATCGGCAAAATAACATTACCTTGGGGAATCACCCTAGGCTACCTCAGCTTAATGCTATTGCTCCCAGTTGCAGCAATGCTGCTGAAAGCCAGCACCGCAAACCCCGCCGAATTTTGGGCAATTGCCACCACTCCCATCGCCCTTTCCGCCTACGATGTCACCTTCTTTACGGCATTAATTGCGGCATTAATTAACGGAGTATTCGGCACATTAATTGCCTGGGTTTTAGTCCGCTACGACTTTCCCCTAAAACGGATTGTCGATGCAATCGTCGATTTACCTTTTGCACTGCCCACCTCCGTTGCCGGTTTAACTCTCGCCACAGTTTACAGCGATAACGGCTGGATTGGTTCGCTTTTTGCACCTTTGGGAATCAAGATATCCTTTACTCGCTTGGGCGTAGGTATAGCGATGATATTTATTTCCTTGCCATTTATAGTTAGAACCGTACAGCCAGTTTTAAATGAGATGGAAAAAGATATCGAAGAAGCAGCTTGGTGCTTAGGTGCTTCTCAATTTGAAACCTTCTGGCGAGTAGTTTTGCCGCCGCTATTTCCTTCTATTTTAACTGGAGTAGCACTCGGATTTTCGCGAGCGGTGGGCGAATACGGATCTACTGTAATTGTAGCTTCTAACATACCGTTCAAAGATTTAATCGCCCCGGTTTTAATTTTCCAACGGTTGGAACAGTACGACTATGCAGGAGCAACAGTTATCGGCACTGTCATGTTAGCTATTTCCCTGGCAATGCTGTTCGCCATTAATCTTTTACAAGCATGGAGAAGACGCTATGACGGCTAATATTAATTCACCGGCTGGTTACAAATTTCCGCCCGCAGGTTCTAGTCGGAGTCAGGAAAAAGCTTGGGTAAAACCAACTTTAATCGGAATTGCGATCGGGTATCTCGCTCTTGTCTTATTTATCCCTACTCTCAATGTTTTTTATCAAGCTTTCAGAAAGGGATTTGAGCCATTTTTGTCTAACTTAACCTCACCAGATTTTCTGCACGCAGCGCAACTAACCCTGATAATTTCTCTGATAGTTGTGCCAATCAATACAGTATTCGGTTTGTGTGCAGCCTGGGTAATTGGTCGCAACAAATTTCCGGGTCGCACGCTATTAATCAGCCTTTTAGACGTACCTTTTGCCATATCTCCCGTAGTGGCAGGTTTAATGATTGTACTGCTTTATGGTCGGCTGGGATGGTTCGGGCCGTGGCTGGAGGGGGCCAATATCAAGGTTATTTTTGCCTTCCCTGGAATGGTGCTGGCTACTGCTTTTGTTACCTTGCCTTTTGTTGCCCGCGAAGTAATTCCTGTTTTGGAAGAAGTGGGAACTGATCAAGAAGAGGCGGCGAAAACTTTGGGAGCAAATGACTGGCAAATTTTCTGGAATGTTACGCTTCCGAGTATTCGCTGGGGATTGCTTTACGGAGTAATTTTGACCAATGCTAGAGCAATGGGAGAATTTGGAGCCGTCTCTGTGGTGTCGGGAAATATTGCTAAAAAAACGCAAACTTTGCCCTTGTTTGTAGAGGATGCTTACAAGCAGTACGCGACCCAAGCCGCATTTTCGGCTGCGGTAGTTCTCGGTCTTTTAGCAGTTGTTACCCTCGTGCTTAAGGAGATTTTAGAACGAAAAACTAGGATCAAAGAAGTTGAAGAATAGTCATTAGTCATTAGTCATTAGTCATTAGTCATTAGTCATTAGTCATTAGGGCTTTAGGGTGCGCGCTGTGAACCTCATCCCTCAAACCAGTCAGTAGTAGGGTGCGGCGCTATCGACAATCTGGTTGGAAGCTCGAAAATCTCGCAGATCCGCACCCTACAAGATATTGGTGCAAAATGTAAACTGAAACAAACATTAGGAGTCCCAAATGTTAGATCACAACACTAGCGAATCTCTATTTGAGGCGATCGGCAATTTTGACAAAACCCAAGAATCAGATATTCTCCAATCTGATAGTCGTGACAACAGACCAACTCAAACGCGCATTCGCATTCGTATTCCTAAAGAATACCATCAGGAACCTGTCATTTCTCACCTGATTTCTGAATACGGTTTGACGGTGAATTTTAATGCTGCTTTGTTGGGTGTTAAAACTTTAGATGACGGTTGGTTTGACTTGGAACTTAACGGTACAAGTAAACAAATTGAAACGGCTCTAATTTATCTCAATGATTTAGATGTGGAAATCTGGAGCAATTCCAATCATCCCGATGAAGAAACTTGGTAATTAGTGAGTCTTTGACGCACCAACCTGGAAGAGGAGTTAATATTCTGGACTGCCACGCCTAATTTTCTTTCTTCGAGCCGGTTTATTGAGTCTAATAGGCTCCAGGAATGTTAGTCATGAGTCAGCCTATCTCTTCCTGTAAAATTACAGTTATCACGCTTCTAGTGAGGAATACAAGTGGTCATAAAACTCAGAGGACTTGTATTCCTTACTGCCAAGTAATTTGATTGCGGTTGTTCGTTAGCGAAGCCCTCGAAGAGGATCGCACATACAGATAATTCAGCAGCCAACAAGTACCAAATAACACCAGCTTACAGCTAATAACCGTGATTGATGACTCTTGATTAACCAATATCGATCATCATCAGTTAACTATTCGATTGACATTTTTTATAAAATCTGGTGTTTTCTCCATCTCTGGCATATCAATAAACAGCGCGCAAGTCTTCTCCAACATTGTTGTAACAGCCGGAACAATATCCCCCTTTAAAACTTCTAAACAATCAAACTAACTCCGTTAGGGCTGGAGAGCACAAAAAAATGTTTTTGTCAATATTCAATTTAGGTGAAAGTTAGGTTAGATGAAATTAGGGGCGATCGACTCTCATCCGCGCCGGAAAAAGATTGATCGCTGCTGCGGTTGGTTTGTGATATGAATTTGATGTGTGTGTACCAGGAGAATTTGAACGTGGAACCCTATAAAGAACGGAAACACCAGATAGTTTTTGCAGATTCACAAGTTAAAGATTGTGAAAGTTTAACAGAAACGGTCAATCCCGATACAGAAATTGTTATTCTGAATGCTGATCGCGACGGGATCGAGCAAATCGCCGAAACACTTAAACAGCGGCAAAACATTGCAGCCGTCCACATTTTGTCTCACGGCGCAGCAGCCAGCTTACAACTGGGAGGCACAGAACTAAATCTCAGCAACATTGAAAGCTACCGCAATTATTTAGAAACATGGTTTGCTTTGCCAGCAGCCGAGGCAAACTCGAACTCTTCAATTACAGCTAAACCCGAAATTCTGCTTTACGGTTGCAACGTCGCCGCCACAGAAGCAGGTGTTGCCTTCGTGGAAAGGCTGAGCCAGCTCACGGGAGCAAATATTGCCGCTTCCGATAACTTGACCGGCAGTGCGGCACTGGGTGGAGACTGGGAACTCGAAGTAACTACGGGAAACATAGAAACACCTTTGGCATTTTCTGCTGAGGCGAGGGAAGCTTACAGTGCAGTTTTAGTCGCCACATTTGCCGAACTGCAAGATGCGATAACTCTGGCTAACGCTTTGCCCAATGCAGACACGATTTCCATCACCGGCAACATCACCTTAGCCGCCGGAGACGTTCTGCCCAGAATTTCCACCCCCATCACGTTTACCGGCGGCGGTTTCATCATAAATTTCGCTAATAACCGGGGCTTTTTTGTAGACAGCGGGACTGCCCCAGTCAGCTTTTCCAACCTGACATTGACTGGTGGTCGAGCGCTAGGCGGTGCCGGTACAGGCGGCGGTGGAGGTGCGGCCGGCATGGGAGGCGCACTATTTATCAACACCGGCGATGTCACAGTTAATAGCGTTACCTTCAATGGCAACAGCGCTACGGGCGGCGCGGGCAGCGCCGCCCCCGTCAGTCCTGCAGTCGCAGGCCCTGGCGGCAACACCGATTTTGCAAGCCTGTTTCCCTTCGTTTCCGCAGGTGGCCCCGGTCAAGCAGGCCTCCCGGGCTTGCCAAGTATCGGCGGGGCAGGTGGGCCCGGCGGCCCCGGCGGCAATGGTGGCGCTGGCACTGGCGGATTGCCAGGAACCGGTCTCAACGGCGGAATTGGTGGCGCGGGAGGGGTTGGTGGCAGCGGTTTACCGGGCGGTACTAATGGCGGAGTTGGAGGCATCGGCGGCGCTGGCGGCGCTGGCGGCCTCGTCGGAGGCGGTGGCGGTGGCGGTGGCGCTGGCGGCACCGGCGGCCCGCCAGGTTCGGGGATTGCAGGCGCTGGGGGCAGTGGTGGCGCTGGCGGCCTGGGTGGCTTTGGCGGCGGTGGCGGCGGTGGCGGCGCTGGCGGTACCGGCAGTGTCGCAGGTGCGATCGGCGGTGGCGGTGTCGGTGGCTTCGGTGGAGGTAGCGGCAGCGGTGCAGCATCAGTAGCCAGCACGACCCTCGGAGGTTTCACCCCAGGTGGCACTAGTAGCCCAGCCAGTGGCGGCGGCGGTGCTGGTTTGGGAGGCGCAATTTTTGTTAAGGGTGGCAGTTTGGCTCTCAACAACAGCACTTTGTTCAACAACACAGCAATAGGCGGCGATCCGGCCGGCCCAATACCCGCTACACCTGGTTTTGGGGCGGGTGCCGCGATTTTTGTCAACTTAGGCGCTAGTGCAACTCTCACTAACAACACCATTACGGCCAACACTGCTGATCCTGATCCGGTTTTTGGCCGCGGCGGCGGAATTGCTACTAACGGCGGTACGGTAAATCTCAGAAATTCGATCGTCGCAGGTAATGTTGGCGGCGCGAATCCTGACGTGTTCGGGACCTCTTTCGCCGCCACCAGTATCAACAATTTGATCGGGAATGTTACTGGCAGCAATTTACCTGTCGCCCAGCAACTGACAGTTCCTCTAGCAAATGTCATCGCCCTTACCCCAGGATTGAACCAGGCTACAGGCGTTCCCGTGACTTATGCTTTGGCTGACAGCACTGCGACTCCTAATCCGGCGATCGATACTGGGGATGCCACGGCTGCGGCTGCTGCTGGCGCGACGGACCAGCGGGGTGCTGGCTTTCCTCGGACGATCGGCGCTAGTGTTGATATCGGTGCTTATGAGTACGGCCCGATCGTCACAGGGGTTAAATTCAACGACTTTAACGGGGATAGCCTGCAAGGTGCCGCGGCGACTGAACCAGGTCTTCCCGGCTGGGTGATTTCTGTAGGCACGAAGAGCGCTACTACCGCAGCCGACGGCACTTACATCATCCGCGACGTAAAAACCGATACTCCGATTACAGAGGCGCCGCCCGTTGGAACGCCTGCTACTGCTTGGGTGCAGACACTCGGCCCGACTCCGGCAAATACGGGTATTGTTAATGTCACGGGTGCCAACTTCGGTAATTTCCAGAAAACATCGATCGCAGGCAAAACCTACACCGACCTCGCGGGCAACGGCTTCACGCCCGATGACACGGTATTAAACGGCATCACCGTTAACTTATACAAAGACACCAACAACAACAACACGCTAGAAGTCGGCACAGATACTGTTGTCGGCACTGCACAAACCACTGCAGGAGCAGGAGATTACACATTCTCGGAGATAGGCCCCGGCAATTACCTGATACAAGCCACTGCCCCAGCCAACTCCAGCATCTCTTTCCCCGCTGCAGCAATTCTCGTTAGTGCCCAAAGCGGTACTCCCGTCACCGGTCAAAACTTCGGCGTTTTCCAAAACATCACCGTTAGTGGCACCAAATTCACCGACATCACAGGCAACAGCTTCTCTGCTGACGACACCCCCCTCAACGGCACTACCGTTCGCTTGTTCAAGGATACTAACGATAACAGCACTTTAGATAGCGGTGATGCGGAAATTGCCTCTCAAGTTACCGGAACAGCGCCAGCAGCTCCTGGCACTTATACCTTTCCCAACGTCGGCTCCGGTCGGCACTTTGTGAGAGAAGACGTGCCGACTGGTTTCTCACAAACCGCCGGCCCGACTTTTTATCCAATTAACCCGGTCAGCGGCACAAACATTACGGCTCAAGACTTCGGCAACTTCCAGTTGGGCAAAATCAGCGGGATTAAATTTAACGATCTCAACAAAAATGGCATCCAAGATGGGCCAGAAGAACCACCGCTAGGAGGCTGGACAATCTACCTGGATGCCAACAACAACGGTGTCCAAGACGCAGTAGCCGCCGAAACAGGCACTAACGCCGCCGTCACCGATGTCGCCGGTAACTACCAGTTCACAAACCTGCCAGCCGGCACTTATACACTGCGGGAAGTGCCACAAACAGGCTGGACGCAAACTGTGCCCGCCGTCAATGCAGCCACGCCTACTCTTTCCGGCGCGTTTACGATCACCGTCACTAGCGGTACCGACTCCCAAAATAACAACTTCGGCAACTTCAAGCCCAATAGCATCAGCGGTCTGAAGTTCAATGACCTCAACAACAACCGGGTACAAGATACCGGGGAACTAGGGCTTGCCAACTGGCAATTCTTCCTCGATACCAACGATAACGGCACTCTCGACACCGGGGAACCGAACACCCTTACCGATGCAGCAGGCACCTACAAATTCCTCGATTTGTCAGCCGGAACCTACAAGGTGCGGGAAGTCTTGCAGCCTACTTGGACGCAAACTACCCCCGACCCGGATGACATCACTGTCACCAGCGGTCAAGACATCGCTAATATCAACTTCGGCAACTTCCAGTCGAGCACTATTAGCGGTCAAAAATTCAATGACCTCAACAACAACGGCCTTAAGGATGCCGGAGAATTGGGGCTAGGTAACTGGCAAATATTCCTCGACAGTATCAATCCCGATGGCATCTTTCAGCAGGGCGAACCCACTACCATCACTGATGCAGCGGGCAACTACACTCTCCGAGATATACCCGCAGGTACTTACCAGGTAAGGGAAGTCCAGCAAAATGGCTGGACGCAGACGACCCCCAACCCCGCCCCCGTTACGGTTAATCCCTCTGATAACATCACAGGCATTGACTTCGGCAACTTCCTGCCGCAACCCGGGGCGATCCGAGGTCTGAAGTTCCAAGACACCAACAACAATGGCACTCAGGATGCTGGAGAACCGGGTTTACCCAATTTCCAAATTCAGTTAACCAATGTCGTAGCTGGAACTGCTCCTGCTCCTGTTACTACTACCACAGACAACAGCGGGAACTACCTGTTCGCAAACCTAACGCCGGGAACCTACCGTGTCCGGGAAGTCAACCAAACTGGGTTCACCCAAAGCACACCCGAACCCGCCGACATCACCCTAACTTCGGGCGCTATTGTCAGCGGCATCAACTTCGGCAACTTCCCAGCGCCGACGCCGACGCCGACACCTGAACCGACGCCGACTCCGACGCCACCACTGCCACCTGTACCGACGCCGACGCCTGGACCTACACCGACGCCGACGCCTGCACCTGCACCGACGCCGACACCTGCACCTGTAACGACGCCGACACCTGCACCTGTAACGACGCCGACACCTGCACCTGTAACGACGCCGACGCCTTCACCTGTACCGACAGATTTGGTTTGCCCTGAGAACTTCCCCAGGATCGCTACTCCCAATCAGCCCGGCACTCCTTCACCGGCTGTGAGCAACGGCCCTAACGGTGACGATACGATCGTGGGTAGTGTCGGCAGTGACTCTATCTTCGGGTTGGGTGGCAACGATTTGATCTTTGGTCGAGGGGGCGGTGACTATATCAATGGCAATATAGCCAACGATACTATCTACGGAGGCATCGATAACGATACTCTCTTTGGTGGCAAAGGGTTTGACCTGATTTTTGGCGATCGCGGTAACGATACGATTTATGGCAATCGTGGCAACGACTCTCTTTCTGGCGACGAAGGCAATGACATATTGTACGGGGGCAAAGCCGATGACGTAATTTTGGGAGGCGCGGGCGACGACGTGCTATTTGGCGATCAAGGCAATGACACTCTCTGCGGCGGCGAGGGTAACAATACCTTAATTGGTGGCAGCGGCGATGATTTGCTCTTTGCTGACACCGGCGATGACTTGCTCTTTGGCGGCATTGGCAGCGATACCCTCGTCGGCGGCAGTGGCAGCAATGGCTTTGTCTTGTCAGCGGGCGGAGGAATTGACACGATTTTCAACTTCACCGCAGGAGTTGATTCGATCGGGTTGGTGGGAGGCTTGGACTTCAATCAACTGTCATTGACCGAAACTAATGGCTCGACGGCGATCGGAATCGCCAACAGCGACCGGATTTTAGCTATACTTACGGGCGTACAGCCGAGCCAGTTATCGGCTCAGAGTTTTAGCTTGCTGGTTTAGTCTGCATATCAAACTCGGCAGTTAAAACCGAGCATACACTTGCCTGCCGTCCCAGCAGAGAGGGACTAGCGGGAAACAGAACCTCTAAGCATGGGTTTCGAGGCTCTGCCAAAGAAGGGGAACGAATTCCGTTCCCCTTCTTTGGTCAAATTTGTTCGAGATACTTGAGCAAGTCGGCCATTTCTTGCGGACTCGGTTGAAACTGCGGCATTGGTGGGGTTTGCCCGCTGGTGACTTGCCGGATCAGATCGAATTCGGATTTGCGCTCGGACACTCCGTGCAAGTTGGGCCCGACTTGACTGTCTGAAACGGAGATGTGACACCCCGCACAGTTCATTTGAAAGATGGCGGAACCCTGAAACGGGTTGCCCGTGAGGGATAGTACGCTTTTGACGTAAGGATCGGCGACTTGAAACTGACGAATTGCGAGCGTCGCCAACATGGTGGCAAGCAACACCGCTAGCGCAAATATGGCAAGTCGCTCGATCGGGTTTTTAATTTCATTCCGGGCAAGTTGGTTATTCAAAGGAGTTCAATTAAAAATAGTATCTACAAGAAAATTTATTTCTCATAACATAGCTTAATCGTTCGCAGCGGGGAGAGCAAGGTCTGATACTCCCGGAAGGGCGTTTTTTGGCAAATTCATCTGTGTAAGTGCTGGTAATATTAAAAATAGGTTGTTAAATCTTAACGTTAAGGAGATCTCATGGTAGAACCGCTGCTTTCAGGTATTGTTCTGGGTCTAATCTTTGTTACTCTGGCGGGGCTGTTTTTTGCTGCTTATCAGCAGTACAAGCGCGGCGATCAGTTGGGTATCAATAAGTAAAAGGGTCTACAGTCCCTCACTCAGGCTGTCAGGGGAATTGGGAATTGGGAATTGGGCATGGGGCATGGGGCATGGGGCATTGGTTATTAAATCGGCCTACTGACTTCTTCCCTCTTCCTTTTTCCCTCTTCCTTCTTCCCTCTTCCTTCTTCCCTCTTCCTTCTTCCATCCGTTACATCCGTTGCCGAACTTCCCTCTTCCTTCTTCTCGACATCCGTTACATCCGTTACATCCGTTACATCCGTTGCCGAACTTCCTTCGTTAAAGATATCGATCGAGAATAGCAGCAGTTTCCAAGCCTGTTTTTTCCCAGCTAAATAGTTTTGCTCTGGCTAAACCGAGCTCCCGCAAGTGCGATCGAACTTTGGCATCGACTGCAAGCTCTTGCATAGCAGAGGCAATTTCCTCGACGTTGTAGGGGTTGACTAACCATGCGCCGTCCCCCGCCACTTCCGGCATTGAAGACAGGTTAGAGGTGATGACAGGAGTGCCACAGGCCATTGCTTCAAGCACGGGGAGACCGAATCCTTCCCAAAGACTCGGGAAAACCAGGGCGATCGCTTGGTTGATAACTTTGGGCAAGTCGGCTGGGGGGAGGTAATCTAGGAATTTTACTCGATCGACCAATCCCAATTCTTGAACCTGCGCTTTCAGCAGCAGCGTATAGCGCTTATCTTCTGAACCTGCTATCCACAATTCGTACTCGGAATTATCATGCAAAGCAGCAAATGCTGCTACAACTCGCTGCACGTTTTTATAAGGATTGTGGCGGCCGATATAAAGAAAATAATTGCTTGTTGGCAAGTCTAAAAAACGGAAAAAACTGGTATCGTATCCGGGGAAAATTGGCGTAATTAAATTAGTAGGAATATTGCAAAAATTATTGATATCTTTAGCAGTTGCTTCCGAGTCGCAAATGACGTGTTCAGCCTGCCGCAGCACTTGGGGAATGTAATAGCGGTGGTAAGGTGTCAGAGGATCGAAGCGGCGGGGAAATCGCAGCGCTATCAAGTCATGTACTGTAATTATATAGCGGCAACCTGCAAATAGAGGAGCTTCTGGAATTGGGGAAAATAACAGGTTGGATTTTAGCTGTTTGTAAATTTTGGGGAGTTGGGTTTGTGTCCACAGCAATCGGTTGATGTGTCCTTTGGTTCCTTGTTCTGGTGTGAGGTTTGGGGGGATTTGGTAGCAGTTGTTATTGGGGAAATTTTCGGCTGTTAGTAATGTTGGATTGAGGGACTTTAGGTGGGGAAATAGGTTTTTGGCGTAGATGGCTAAGCCGGTGGGTTTGGAAATTAGGAAGGAGAGGTTAATTAGTAAGTTAGATTGGGGATTGGGCATGGGATAATATGTAGATTGCGGTTTTTGGGTGGGATTTTTTTTATTTAACCGCAGAGGGCGCAGAGGACGCAGAGAGGAGAAAGGAAGAGAGGGAAGATTTAAAGATATTGCTGTAAGATGTTGGCGGTTGCTGTTCCGGTTTTGTGCCAACTAAATTGAGATGATCTGGCTAAACTAGCAGTTTTTAAGTTCGATCGCACTTTTGAATCTGTGGCTAGTGTTTGCATGGCTTCGGCTATTTCTCCGACGCTGTAAGGATTGACTAATAATGCGGCATCTCCGGCGACTTCTGGCATTGATGACAGGTTGGATGTGATGACGGGTGTGCCACAAGCCATTGCTTCTAAAATTGGTAAGCCGAATCCTTCCCAAAGTGTAGGGAAAACTAGGGCGATCGCCTGATTCATCAGTACGGGCAATTCAGAATAGGGAACGTAACCGAGAAACTTTACCAAAGATTGTAAACCTAATTTTTCAACTTGTGCTGTCAACTGCGGTGTGTAGGCATTGGGAGGCCCTGCTAGCCACAATTCGTAATTTGTGCGATCGGGCAAACTCGCAAATGCACCGATTAATCTTTCCAAGTTTTTGTAAGGATCGTGTCTGCCGGTATAAAGAAAATAATTTTTGGCTGGCAAGTCGAGATATCTAAAATTGATATTATCGCAAGCTAGGGGAATTGCGGTCATCTTTTTATGAGGAATTTGGAAAAAGTTAGCAACATCTGCCGCCGTTGCTTGAGAATCGCAAATAATGTGTTCTGCTTGCCGCAAAACCTGCGGTATGTAGTAGCGAAAATAAGCTGTTAATCGAGAAAACCGTCGGGGAAATCGCAAAGGAATTAAATCGTGAACTGTGACAATGTAGCGACAGCCGGAATACAAAGGTGCTTCGGGAATAGGGGAAAATATCAGGCTTGACTGCAATTTTTTGTAAATTTTAGGTAACTCAAACTGAGTCCACAGTAGCCTGTTAATTTGTCCTTTCGGGCCGCGATTCGGTGTCAGAGTTTCGGGAATTTGGTGGCAAGTATAATGGTTAATTTGCTGGGAAGTCAGTAATGTTGGTTTTAGCTTTTGCAGTTGCGGGAAAAGATTAGCTGCATAAGTTCCGATTCCCGTTGGTTCAGGACTTAAGAAGGATAAATTGATTAAAAGTGGGTTAGACACGCTTGAATTAGCCTTTAAGTTCGATCGAGCATTTGAGCTATATCGGCAGGATTTGGCAGCCGAATTGTAGCATACTCTTGGTGAAGAATATCAAAAAAACTATTGACTTTTTTCTCAAAATGTGCAAGTCTAAAGTTCTGACTGCGTTGCTGTGCACCAGCTTGAAGTTCTGCTAGCAAATCAGGATTAACAATTAGTTGATGTGAATGCTGGCACAGTTCCTCAAGGGTATTGAACACAAAGCCCGATCGCCCATGTTCGACAATTTCCGGTTGGCCGCCACCGTTGAAAACAATCGGAGCACAATAGTTGTGCATTGCTTCCACAGTCGCCATCCCGAAATGCTCAAATCTTTGAGGATTGACTTCACCCAAACCGCAGCCGTGCCAAAATATACTTGCTCTAGCATAAAGTGATTTTACCTCATCAAAGTCAACATTGACTTTGAGATCTATCGCCCTTGAATCTTGCTTCAATAAATTCTGAACCGTCTTTAAATAAGGATTTTTCGGAATGCTGCTGCCAACTAAGATTAGTCGCCATCCTTCCAGTTCTTTGGGATAATCGGCTAGCAAACAGCGGAAAGCTTTAATTAGTTCAATTTGCTTTTTTGTTCCCCCAGCTTCAAACTGTCCCACAGCCAAAATTATGTTTTCTTTCGGCACTTTAACTGTTGCCATTTCCACGGGCGGATAAAGCAGAAAAGTTGGCTGTAGGTTCCAGCGTTTCTCCAACCACTTGACGGTAAATTGACTGTTGGCAATAATGAAAGTGTAATCATCGACAGCAAAGTGACGGTTGCGGAAGGTATTGGGAAAGTGGCAGAAAAATACTGAGATCGGCGACAGTGGTTTAACTTTTTCCAGTTGGTTCGCGTTGATGAAAATATCGTAGTTTTTGCTTTCTCTGGCAATTTCATCAAAGGGATTTTCCATATCTTCCACGATGATGCTGGAATCGATACACTGCATTCCGCGTTTCTCGTAAAACGCCAAGGGCATAATTTTAATTTTGCATCCTGAAAGGTTGAGTCCGTACCAGGATTCTAAGTCGGAAACAGCAACTGGTTTGTTGGCGATAAAAGTAATGTCAAATTCATTTTGTAGCAGCGAGGCGAGGGTAGCGACGTATTTTTGACCCCCACCAATAAAATGCAGTCCGTGATCGTAAATGGCGATCGACATTTTGCGATCGCCCCGAACCACCTGCAATCGAGACAAAATGCGATCGATCTTCATCCGACTGTAAATCACCGCCAACTTTTCCGACAACTGTGGTAATACAGTTTCAATGATTTCTGGTTTCTGATAATCTAGAAGTTTTTTAATCGCGACAAATAAACTCTCGAACAGCAAATCGTACTGCTTGTTAGTAAAAAAATCAGAAGTATGAATTCCTTTGACTAATTGCAACGGTTCATGTTTTGCCAAATACAAAAACCGATTGCGGTTGCAGAAATACTCGGTAAGTTTGCTACCTTTACTCGAACCGCGATACTCGTGATGGGCGATAGCTGCGGGAGTATAAAGCATTTTCCAACCGCGTTTGTCGCAGCGTTTGGCAAACTCTACATCCTCAAAATACATCACAAAATCTTCATCTATCGGCCCCACATCTTCGAGACATTTCCTGCGGAAAAGTACCGCCGCCCAACAAAGCCCTTCGACTTCCCGTTCTGTATCGTACTGTCCCGCATCTTTTTCGCCAAAGCCGACATCTTGCCAATAAAAATTAGGTAATTGCTGAATACCAGCGCTGTTAATTCGCCCGTCTTTAAACAACAATTTGCCGCTAGCCGCACCTAATTCTTTATTAGTTTCTAGCCGTTTTACAAGAATCTCTAACCAGCGACTGTCAAGGGTAGCATCGTTATTTAGAAAGCCGATATATTGCCCTTTTGCTTCGCTGATGCCGAGGTTGAGGGCTTTCGCAAAGTTGTTGGCGGAGTTGACAAAAATCCGAACTTTGGGAAATAGTTCGCGCAGGGAAGCAAGGGAATCGTCTTGAGAACAATTATCAATTACAATTAAATCGAGTTGCGATTCGGGATACGCAAGTTTTTGTAGAGATTTTAAGCAATCTTTCGTGTGGCGCAGACCGTTATAGTTGACTATAATTAACGAACATATGGGCAGTGCAGTCATTCGATTTTAGATGTGAGATTTGAGATTGAGTAATTGAAGGATTGAAGAATTTTAGATTTTCGATTTGGAATTGAATAATTGAAGATTTTAGATTGAAAATTTGAATGATTGAGGGATTTTAGATTTGGGCTTTGGGATTTTAGATTGAGGAATTGAATAATTTTAGATTTTTGATTGAAGCATTGAAGCATTGCTCTCGCGAATAAATATGGGGCCTTGTGACCAAATTATTTTGGGTCATCTTTGATGCTTTATTTTTGTCGATCGAGTAATTGAGCGGTAATCTTCTCTAAAATAGCAGTATGTTGCTGCTGCACTGCTTTAATTTGCTCTATTTCAGACTGAAAAGTTGCGATCGCTCTTTGTTGAGTCTCAAGCTGTGCTGTAACTTCAGGATATTCGCTGCTGAATTCCGATTCAATTTTTTCAAAGATAGTTTGTTGATTTTCTTGCAATTTTTGCAATTGTGTGCTTAATGTATGCACGACCCGCGTATTAGCAAAATTGTAAATTACTTGTCGTTCGAGTACCGGTCTGAGCAATTTTCGGACTATTTTCCTAACGACGATGACTGCGGAACCGAGTCGCCTTTGGTAAGAGGTAATGGGGATATTATAAATGTCGAAACCTGCCTTTAAAAGGGCGATATCTTCATCATCTTCATTTTGGGCGATCGTACTATTTTCTGTTCCCAACAGCGACAGCTCAGCAATACCAATTCGAGGCTCCAAAGTTTGCCGCAATTTATGTATTATCTGTTGAGTTGGTATTTCTTCGTACTCCAAACTTTCCTCTCCTTGAGATAACTTAGTATGACTTAATTATGGAACAGGCATCTTTGCTGTTTCAATCATTGTAACTAATTGTGAACAAGCCGCTTTGCTGTGTGAATAATTGTAATTAATTGTGGAACAGGCATCTTGCCTATTCAAGGGCGGGCCGGATGCCCAACCCCTACTCCCCACAAGAAAATTTATCTCTTGTTAAATCAGGATTATTGGTTCCGATATGGGCAATATCTCAATTTAAGCTATAGCAATCCTAAATCATTTGTGAATTTCTTACTCCCTCCCCTAACCCGCGGGGAGGGTTGGGGTGGGGTAAAAAGTTTACGACTCTTGCAAGGATTGCTATAACTCAATTTGACTGTCATCACCAATCATAAACCGCAGAGCTTTTGGACGAGCCGGTGCATTGGTGAGTTGAGCTCGCTGCCCGATCACGCTGTCAACAATTCGCTGGTGAATGCCAACTATTTTCGCCCCTTGCAATATTACACTGTGTTCGATATCAGCATCAATCATCGTCACGCGATCGGCAATACTGCTGTAAGGCCCGATAAAGCAATTTTCAATGCGGCAATTTTCCCCAATTACCACTGGCCCGCGAACTGTAGAATTAATGATTTCCGTTCCTTCTCCTATTTGGACTCGCCCGATAATTTGACTTTTCGCATCTACTTTTAATTCAGTTGAAGCTACGATGCAGCTATCTAAAATGATTTGGTTTGCACTCAGCAAATCATCTTTTTTCCCCGTATCCAGCCACCAACCCTCTAAGTTGCAGGCTTCTACGTGTTTTTCCTGATTGATGAGCTGTTGAATGGCATCGGTAATTTCGAGTTCGCCCCGGGGCGAAGGTTGAATTTGATCGATCGCCTCGTGGATAGTAGGAGCAAAAAAGTAAATTCCCACCAGTGCTAAATTGGACGGCGGAACTTTGGGTTTTTCTACTAACTGCAAAACTCGGCCTTTCTCATCAACTTTTGCCACACCGAAAGCAGAGGGATTGGAAACGGGACGCAGCATAATCAGAGCGTCTAGTTTCTGCTTGTTAAAAATCTCTAAAAACGGATCTAACTGATTCTGAATTAAGTTATCTCCCAAATACATAATAAACGGAGAATCGCCCAAAAACGGTCTGGCAACTTTTACCGCGTGAGCGAGCCCTGCCGGCTCTGCTTGCAAGATATAAGTAATTTTCGCCCCGAAGCGAGATCCATCTCCTGTTTTCGTCTTCACCTCTTCCCCGGTTTCGGGACTAATAATAATCCCAATATCAGTAATCCCAGCCGCCACAATTCCTTCAATGCCGTACCACAGTATCGGCTTATTTGCTACAGGAACCAACTGCTTAGCACCCGTATAGGTGAGGGGACGCAAGCGTGTTCCTTTACCGCCAGAGAGGATGAGTGCTTTCATTGGGTGAACTCTGAGTTATCCTTTAGGGTTTGCGGTGCTGGCAAATATTGCCTGCACTTGTTAGCTCTCGTTGATTTTAAACCACCGCTACCCCGCTGGCAATAGTTGCAGTGTATCCTGACACAAATGATTTATTTTGCTCATACTTTTATAGTGCGGGAGGCACAGAGTGTCAGAAACCAGGTTTATTGCCACAAGAAGCAGTTAAAAGCTGAGGTTTTTGGTCAAAAAAACCCTTTCTTAAGGTCGCGGGTGCGCCCGTTCCGATTTAATTGCGTACCCTTTTAATAGCGGCCATATCGGGCAATCAATTGACTACCACTATTGTTTTGATTTGTCAACCAAGCCCACATCTGATCGCCCAGACAAAAATGCCACCATTCGTTAGGATGTTGCTGAAAACCCGCAGCTATCATCGCATTTTTTAATATTTGCCTACGACGGTGATATTCCTGTTTTTGCGGCTCCTTGCTATTACAAAAATAATCGGGATAAGAACGTTCTGATATTTCATCAATCGGAGAACCCATATCAATTTGCCGATTGTTTTTATCCACTAAAGTTATATCTAAAGCTGCACCTGTACTGTGAGGGGGAGGGGTTGCGCGATCGAGAGTGGGTACTGCCCAAAATTGATATACGTGTTCTATAATCACTTGGCGTTTGTCTTCGGAAACCGGAAATTCGCAGCCTTGAGCTATGGCAATTTGATTAAAAGTATAATCTACCATAAATTGCTGCACTTCCACCGGCCGATAAGCGTCAAATATCAGAATTTTCCAATTTTGATGATTTTGCTGTAGCTGGGTTTGAGCGGCGATTAAACTATCTACAACTCCTTGCCGCAAGTAGTAAGGGGAATCTGCTTTGCTGTTGTGATACGGTGCACCCAACTTTTGATAAGGGTGCGGCATTTCAAAGGCAAAATGTTCTGCTGGAATAGGGACTAAAGGTTCGCCACATTCGTCGATCGCTATTTGCTGGTATGGTTTCATATCAAGGTTTTACCCTACTTTATGATTACTGATGAACTACAATACTCAGTATATGCTTTTCACTTGATTCCGTCGCGCTGCAAATAGCAAACCAGCTAGAATATCCTCATGTTCTAAATCGTCATAGTCATCTATAATTTCTTTAGCATTCATACCCGAACTAAGTAATTCAATAATTAACTATACTGGATATCGGAGACCGCGCATACAGGGTTTTCCGTGACAGATATTTGGATCGAGTGTGATGCGCTGCAAAAGTTGGTTGTCCATATTTTAGGAACAAATATTAAATATATCCTAACCTAAAGAGCGTAGCTTTCGATGGGTTTGTAGTAAGGACTTTAGTGTTTTTAATCTCCACCTAAAGTCCTAAAGTCCTTACTGCCCCAAAATCCTAACTTTGGCGGTAAGCAACTACCGCATAAAACGGATCGCCACTTCCTATTCGCAGCATTTGCATAAAACTCGGCAAGTTAGGCTTGCGAACAATTACTTCCGGCTTACTAAATCCAGGTATATTCGCTCCTTTGACAGAATCAAAGTAACCCTTAACTAATTCGACCCGATCGCCCTCGGAACCTTCCCGCCAAGCCGCGATCGCCTTTTGATAAAACATCCGGTTGGAAAAACTGATAATTGCTACGCCCCCCGGCTTCAAAATTCGGTGAATCTCGGCAAAAATCGCATCCGGGTGTTGCAAATACTGTACCGAAACGCAGTTGACAACCGCGTCAAATTCTGCATCCGGCAGTGGCAATTTGGGATTTGCGTTCAAATTCTGCACGAAATAATGATTCAGTCTGCGATTTTTTGCCAACTCTTCTTCATTCATGCCGTGCCCTTCTACATGGGCAAATTGCATCTCGTCGGGCAAGTGAGAAACCCAACTGCTCATCATATCAAAAATCCGAGTATTCGGTTTCAGCCGTTCCCGATATAAATCGGTTAGTTGCTGAATAAATCCATCGTCTACGTGCGTTACAAACCGGGGATAGGAGTAGAACAAATTGTCGTCGGTGTCGTCTAACTTGGTGCGTTGGTCGGCTGGAAGCAACATAAATTCAGATCGCAACTAGATTTACTCTTTCTAGTTTAAGAACAATTAAGAATTGTTAACCGATCCGACAGAGGGCGGATTCCCCGTTTTAGCGTAGCATTCGATCGCCAAAAAACCGACTTACACCCTTTGGGGCTTGTGGCAAGAAGACGGTTTGCCGACTTCCGGCATTGGCGACAAAACTGCAAGAGGTAGGCGGGACGCTGACAGGCGCGATCGCATGGCAGAAAGAGGCCTATTCCGTCGGGAGAGAGCCACGCGCATTTGGCGCATTTGGCTGAGACACTCTGGCGTCGTCTGCGATCCAAAAGCGATGGCTGCCGCTGTTGCCACCGAATTACTCAGCCAGCATTTCGCCAACTTCATCGAGTTGGTTCGGCTCGAACAGGCCGGTGGCGTCGGCCAGGGCGATCGGCGCGGCGGTGTCATTGGGTGTAGTTGGTCCAATCATGGTGAACTCCATCGAACTTTTTTCCACAACTACATCATGCTCGATCGCACATCCCAATCATTGCACTGACCAGTCTTCAAACCTCAATCCAGGGATTCTTTCAAAATCTCCGCGATTCCGGGTAAGTAGAATACCGCTTTTTGCAAGTGCGATCGCGGCTATCCGTAAATCTTGCGTGCCAACGCAGATTTTTGGCCGCCAAAATTCCCTATAATTTTCAGCATCTAGATCGAAGTCAAGCAACTCAAAATCGGTCAGATAGTTAATGGTTTTTCGCAGACTTGCATAAGCTGATATTATTTCATTCCCTGATGTCGCTCGTCTGATACGGTTAAGTCGTCCATACATTTGCTCTTCAAATTTAACGATCGTAATAGCAATATCTTTTGGATTAACTTCACTGACACGCTGCACTATTTGTAGATTACCCTGCCCAAAAAGTGTGGCAGGGTCTGTATCAAATATCCACAAAGTCACTTAGCTGTTTCCTCCACCTCAATTTTATTGGTGGCTTCTGCTTCAGCGAGTCGATCGTAATATTCTGCGATTTGTGCATTCCTGTCGCGGCGCAGTTCTGCAATATCTTCTAGCATCTCATCAAAGTGCGGATCGTTTTTAAAAGCTCCTCCCCACTTCATTAAAGGATTTTCAGTTTGGGGAATGTCTACTGTCAGAGAGACTATTTCGACTTTTTTTAGACGCTCGGTCAACAATCGGTGCAAAATTTTTAAAGCTTCTTCTTTAGTAGATCCTGATCTTCTGCACTCTGGCAACTCCCAAACTATTGCGCTGTAGAGGTCTTCATCGTGCTTTTCAATTAGAAGTTGATAAGTTAATTGGGTTACAGGATTCGGAGTAGGGGTTAATACTGTGGCATTCTTCTGTTTTTTCTGGTTGGTTATATTTGGCATTTTAACGCATTGTTTTTCCAACATCCAATTAATTCTTTTCGCAAGGCTTTCAATAGATGTCAGCGGTTCAGAACGCCACCGCACTTAAAGCCTGCGGGATTCTAGCCTTTACCAATCATTCAAGGCTGCGATCGCAACTTCACTCTTAGTCTCAATTCAAATCATCAAAACATTATTGCCAAGAAAACAACTCTATGGTACACTAGAAGATTGTGAATATTAATCAAAAGTAAAGTAACAAGCCGGGAGAAATCAAAATGACACAGCAAACCCTGCACGGAACCAGCCGCAAAAGAAAAAGAACATCCGGTTTTCGCGCCAGAATGCGTACCGCAACCGGTCGATTGGTAATCAAAGCTCGCCGCAGCAAAGGTCGCCACCGCCTCGCAGTCTAGCACTGCATCAAGGTTGAGAGGCCTCCACGATCGCCCTACGCCATGTTGCCCGAGACAAACCGACTTAAGCACCGAAAAGACTTCAGCGCCGTCTACCGCAAGGGAATGCGCCGCAACTCGGCCCATTTCAGTTTAAGAGCTCTGCGTAAACCAAAAAGCGCCGAATTTGCGAAACCGACAGACGAAAAATCCTTGCAGCCCACTCGCACAGGCATTTCCATCAGCCTGAAAGTCAGCAAACGCGCTGTAGTCCGCAACCGGATTAAGCGTCAGATTCGGGCAGCTTTGCGACAGCTATTGCCCCGATTAAAATTCGGGTGGGATTTAGTAATTGTCGTGCGTCCGATCGCACAAGAGTGCAATTATGCAGAAATTCTGCAAGAATTAGAGCAGTTGTTGGTAGAAGCCGAGGTACTAGATGGGAATTCGAGAGGAAGTATATTATGAAGGCGGCCCCGCGCCCGGAGACTTGATCCTGAATTTACTCCTGGGGCTGACTGTGGTGGGAATCCCCCTAGCAGTAGGAGCAATTGTCCGGGCTCTGTGGCTGCGCTATCGGATCACGAGCCGCCGAGTGTCGGTAACTAGCGGTTGGATGGGGGGCGAGCAGACAGACGTTATCTACTCAGATATAGTCAAAATCGTCACTGTACCTCGCGGTTTCGGGACTTACGGAGACATGGTGCTCACCATGAAAAATGGCAGTCGCTTGGAACTCAGAGCTATGCCGAAATTTCGAGCAATGTATGACTACATTAACGAAAAACTGCCCATAGCCGCTCAAAAAGCAAACGCGGCCAAAGCTAAATAACCGAACCGCTTCGCCCTCAAATCAGGGTAAAGTGAGTGCGAGTATTGGCAAACTCATTACAACAAACCCGCAGACTGGGCGGTCGATCGACAGGCAATGTCCTAAGATAGAGACAAAACCCGAAAAATTGAGGCGGCTCGCGTTCAGCGGGTGAAAATAGTTCTCAACAGTAAACATAGAGCACCTAAATTAACTCAAAGCGAATGGATTTTGGTATCTCGTTTCTCTCCAACAACCTCATGCTCCCGATCCTAGATTTTTTCTACGGGATCGTGCCAAGCTACGGTTTAGCGATCGTAGCTCTGACGCTCGTGATTCGCTTTGCTCTTTATCCTCTCAATGCAGGCTCTCTTCGCAATATGCGGCGCATGAAAGTAGCGCAGCCATTGATGAAAGAGCGAGTAGATCAAATTCAAAAACTCTATAAAGAAAATCCTGCAAAACAGCAGGAGGAAATGAGCAAAGTATACAAAGAATTTGGTAATCCTTTAGCAGGATGCTTCCCATTGGTGCTGCAAATGCCAGTGCTGTTTGCACTGTTTGCAACGCTCAGGGGTTCGCCGTTTTCTGACATAAATTACAGCGTTAACGTTCAAGTTTTGCCGAAAGAACAAATCGAAACTGTTCAACCGCAAGCTTTTGCTACACCGCCACAAAATATTTACGTCACAGGTACTTTTCATGCTCCTGTTGTGGGCGTAATTCCAGGCGGCGACAAACTCGCAATCGGCGACACAACCAAGATTAATTTTCAAACCCCAGAGGGCAAACCTCTCAAAGTTTTAGCAGCAGAAAATAAGAGCGAAATCGACTTTGAACCCGGCTGGAAAGTCATCAAAGGCGAAGAAGTGGTCAAGGTAGATGAACAGGGTAACATCACGGCATTAGCGCCCGGTGAAGCCACAGTTCAAGGCACAATCCCCGGATTGGCTACTAACAAAGGATTCCTGTTTATTGAAGCTCTAGGTCGCGTTGGCGCGATCGACTCAGACGGTACAATCCACTGGGATATTTTGGTAATGATCCTGGGCTTCGGCATCAGTTTGTACATTAACCAAACCCTTTCAGGACAAGCACAAGGGCCAAACGACAACCCCCAACAGGCTACAGTTAACAAACTAACGCCAGTCATATTTTCAGGGATGTTTTTGTTCTTCCCGCTGCCCGCCGGCGTGTTGATGTATATGCTTATTGCTAACATCTTCCAAACAGTTCAATCGTTTATTTTGTCGCGAGAACCGCTGCCCGAAAACCTCCAAAAAATAGTGGACGAAGCAGAGGCGAAAACCCAAAAAGAACAAGGATTAGATGCACTTCCCTTTGAGCCCAAGCGTTCTAAGAAAAAGGCTTGATTTTAACAACAATGAAAGACTCTCAAATGCAGCGCGGACAGGCATGGTTAGAAGAATTGCTACAACTGTCCGCAATTCCTTCAAAAGTGGTATGCGAACAACAAAAAGATTGCTATTGGATGACAATAGATGAAAGCAATTTGACTCCAGAACAAGTTGCAATCTTAGTCGGGCCAAACGGTAATGTAATAGATGCCATTCAGTACCTCTGTAACACGGTTCAGAATATAGGTCAGGAAGTAGAGGAGTCAATTCCTTATACAGTTGAACTAAATGGCTATCGCATCCGCCGCCAAGAGGAATTGCGATCGATGGCAGAGTACGCAGCAGATCAAGCCCGATCGACGGGAGTTGAATTTGAACTCAAATCGCTGTCTTCGGCAGAACGCCGTCAAGTCCACAGCTTTTTGAGCGAATGTGAGGATATAGAAACTTACAGTCAAGGACAAGAACCTGATCGGCGTTTGGTTGTGCGACTGCGCTGACGCTAGAGAAGGAAGAAGGAAGAAGGAAGAAGGAAGAAGTTAAAAATTAACTATTCCTTTTGACCTTTGAATTCAAGAAGTAGGAAGGCAAAAGATTATGGAGACAATGTATATCCCTCATCTCCTCACAAAAACAGAGCGGAAAGAGGTCATTGATTTTGAAGAATTTATCCCCGATTTAGAAACTCTTACTCCGGTGCGAGGACGACTGCAAGTGACTCACCAAGGGAATTATCTTGAGGTGAAGGCGAAAGCAGAAACAATAGTTACTCTCACCTGCCACAGATGCTTGAAACAATACAATCATCGTTTGGCACTTAACTCATCGGAACTAATCTGGCTAGAAGAAACAGCAAATCAAACAGATTCAAGTTCAGCAGAAATAGAAGTGGCTTTAGAAGATTTGGTGGAAAATTTGTCGCCAGGTGGCTATTTCTCTCCGGGCGATTGGGTGTACGAGCAAATGTGTTTGGAACTGCCGCACAAACAGATATGCGATACAGAATGTCCGGGAATTTCTTTAACTGATGATGCAAATACAGAAAGCACCGAAACAGTCTCAGATAGTCGCTGGGCGTCTCTGGAAGCACTTAAACGGCAATTGCCTTAGTCAGTGGGCAGTGGGCAGTGGGCAGTTGGCATTAGCTAATAAGAAATAACAAATAACAAATAACAAATAACCACTGACAACGAACAACTAACCACTGACAACTGACTAATGACTATTTTTAGCGACGAGTTTGAACTACTCCTGCGATCGCGCTACCCCCTCATTTACATTCCCACACGGGAAGAAGAGCGCGTAGAATCGGCGATCGCCCAATCCGCCAAAAAACAGGGTTCTCGCGCTGTCTACATCTGGGATTTTGTTGATGGCTACCAAGGCAATCCCAACGATACCGGTTTTGGCAAGCGCAACCCGCTGCAAGCTTTGGAATTTCTCGAAAAATTGCCAGCCACCGCGCCGGCAATTTTTATTCTGCGCGACTTTCAGCGGTTTTTGGAAGATGTCTCGATTTCCCGCAAGCTGCGGAATTTGGCGAGACTCCTCAAATCTGTGCCCAAAAATATTGTCATCGTATCTCCTATAGTTTCGATCCCGGAAGACCTCAGCGAAGTGATGACTGTTTTGGAGTTTCCCCTGCCTGCGGCCGCGGAAATCAAAATTGAGGTAGAAAGGCTATTAGGGGCTACCGGACAAGCCATTGAAGGGCGTTTGCTGGACGAAACAGTGCGCTCCTGTCAAGGGCTGTCGCTCGAACGAATCCGTCGAGTTTTGGCCAAGGCGATCGCCACCAGAGGCGAACTCCACCCCGACGACGCGGAACTGATTTTAGAAGAAAAGCGCCAAACAATTCGCCAAACTCAAATTCTGGATTTTTACCCGGCCCGCGAAAATATATCCGATATCGGTGGTTTGGACAATCTCAAAGAATGGCTGCTGCGGCGTGGCGGTGCTTTTTCCGATCGAGCCCGCCAATACGGTTTGCCGCATCCCAGAGGTTTGTTGTTAGTCGGAATTCAAGGAACCGGAAAATCCTTAACAGCAAAGGCGATCGCCCACCACTGGCATTTGCCTTTACTACGCTTGGATGTCGGGCGTTTGTTTGCCGGATTAGTAGGAGAATCGGAATCCCGCACCAGGCAAATGATTCAGCTAGCCGAAGCTTTGGCCCCCTGCGTGCTGTGGATTGACGAGATAGACAAAGCTTTTGCGGGATTAGACGGTAAAGGGGATTCCGGCACAACTAGCCGGGTGTTCGGGACATTTATTACTTGGTTAGCAGAAAAAACTTCGCCGGTGTTTGTGGTAGCAACAGCCAACAACATCCAGTCTTTGCCGCCAGAAATGCTGAGAAAAGGCAGGTTTGACGAAATATTTTTTGTGGGTTTGCCCAGCCAGGAGGAACGGCGGGCGATTTTTGAGGTACATTTGTTGCGGTTGCGATCGCACAGCATCAAAAATTACGATTTAGAGCGCTTGGCTTACGAAACTCCCGATTTTTCAGGGGCCGAAATCGAGCAAACTTTGATTGAAGCAATGCACATTGGGTTTAGCCAAAATCGAGACTTTACGACAGATGATATTTTAGAATCAGCTAGTCAGATGGTGCCCTTAGCCAGAACGGCTCAAGAACAAATCCAGTTTCTTCAAGATTGGGCCGCTGCTGGGAAAGCTCGCCTTGCTTCTAGATACGGCAGTTTGAGCCGCCGGATTCAAGGTTAAGCTTTTGAAGTCAGTAGTCAGTAGTTAGTAGCCAGTTGTCAGTTGGCAGTTACCAGATTTTACTCAACATTCAGCAGTCAACACTCAAGAGTCAACCTTCTTCCCTCTTTCCTCTTCCTTCTTCCCTCTTCCTTCTTCCCTCTTCCCTCTTCCTTCTTCCCTCTTCCTTCTTCCCTCTTCCTTCTTCCTTCTTCCTTCATTTGCGGTTTTATGAACAGTGTATATAGCGTTTTCAAATTTTTAGTAGGTTTTCTGCTAGCGATCGTCCTGATGGCAGGTGCTAGCGTGGCTGCTGCACTTTACTTTGCCGCTAAGCTAACTACTTTGCCCGAAAAACCAGTTTTTTCCAACGACAAAACACCAGCTCAGGTTGCGGGCGCTGCGCCGAAGTCAACAGCCCAGGCTAGCCCTGTTTCTACATCTAGCGATGCCCCGTCTCCCAAACCGCTGGAACCGGGAGCTTACCGCGCGATGGTGACTCAGCCGATCGGCTTAATTCTCCGGGATACTGGTAGCCGAGACTCGAACCGCATTGGCGGTGTTGGTTACAAGGAAAGAGTCGTAGTTTTGGAAGAGTCGCCCGACAAAGAGTGGCAGCGAATTCGGATTGAGGATGGCAATCGCGAAGGTTGGGTCAAAGGTGGCAATACTGAAAAAGTTGAGGACGAATAAAAATTAGACAAAAAATATACTCTTGTGATTGTGAGGGCAGCGAAGCAATCGCAGTGTGTGATTCTTCACCAAGGTCGGTTTTTTTTCTGTCTTTTGCTTCAAATGGCAAGGCACATATTTTTTACAAAAAGTCAAGTTAAATTTATTTACGATATTGGAGATTGCTGGGTAAGGCGCACAGATTGTGGGTGCGATCGCCACTGCCAAATCCTGAATTTGACATAAAAGCCCATCAGACAAAAGGTTTCCAAAGCTAAAACTCAACAGAAAAACTCGAAAATACATAATCCCAACTTATGTTATTCAGGAGAGTATGTTAAGAAAATTAGCAAAATTTTAAGGTTAGTTGCAAAACTCAGGCGGTTGTCACCGCCGCAGAGGCAAGAGTGGTAGCTTGGATTACAAGATGTAAGTTTTCAGCTTAACAGCTACCAACAATAAAAAATATGTACGACAAACGTCCCGATCGAGATTTGGCGACTGCTGCTGTTACTGCAGCTTTGGGAGCTGGGGTCGTTACCTCTTTTGCGGTGAGCAGAGGGCAAAATCCGCTGGTAGCTATCGCAATTACTATTTTTGCAGCGGGAGTAGCTGTAATTTGCGATCGGTTCGGCTTAATTTAAGCGATCGTCGATTTTTTAAGAGAAAGTCAACTTATCAAAAAATCCCCGCCCTATTTGCAATTAGCAAAAGTGGGGATTTTTAGTGGCTAGTTTTTTGGTTAATCAGCGGTACTTTCCCAGATGCACTCGCCACATGAAAAAGCCGCGTTTCTTAACAAAAAACCTGCGATTTCAGGCTCTTTACCCGACAACCAATTAAGGTGATGACAACCTGCACCCAAGTCTTGTGGTAATTTCTGCTGCAGCCAGATAAAATATTAGCCAGCACTACCCCAGAACTTATTCTTTTTTGGCCTTAAAGGCTAAGACTATGCCTGCAAACTTTTTTGCTGAGTCTCGCGCCTCTAGAAGCAGCGATGCTATCTTAGTTGTTACCTGTAATTATTTTTGACGGTAAATTTTTTAGAAAAACGGGTGCTTCGCGCTTTCCAGGTAGAACTTAGCGTTGATAGAATCCAAGCCAAGCGTGCCAAAAATGATTTTTGGCAGTTTGCTCACACAACCCACCCACAATTTCACACTAAAAAATTATGGAATCTCTTGCTTACCTCGAACTTGCTCTTGTTTGCGAAGCACCCGCAGAGTCGAAAATTTTTGATGAACCCAAGTGGCAAAACCTATCGAGTCAGGCTTACGTCCGTTTGCTGTCTGTGGCTTTGATGCTGTCGGTTTTGAGTGCAGCCGGTGCAGCTTTTGCTCAAATAGATCCGGGATATCCCAATGTGCGAGCGGTTCAAGACAGGTTGCGGGATCTCGGTTATTTTCCCAGATCTTCGACAGGTCAACTCGGCCCGGTAACAAAACAAGCGCTGACTAACTTTCAGCGAGACTATCAACTGTCGCTGACTGGTAGGCCCGATCGAGCTACTGTGATAGCACTCAATAGTTTTGCCGGGGATGACGATCGACCTTTTAATACTATTTATACAAATTATCGGGAGCTGCGTTTTGGAGACGCAGGTGCAGGTGTTTCTGCTCTCCAGCGCAGGTTGAAGCAGCTAGGCTACTTCAACGCGCATCCCACAGGGAGTTTTCGGGAAGTGACTCTTCATGCGGTGAGATACTTCCAGCGAATTAATCGACTGCGGGTGACTGGAGTTGCTGACAGGCAAACTTTAGCTTTGCTGTTTGGTTCCACCAGGCCGATTCCCCCCGTTACGCTTCCAGGGAATATTTCGGGAAATGGCGGTTGCAAGGGGCTGCGGTTCGGAGACAGAGGAGCGACGGTAGACTTGATCCAGCGGCAATTAAAAGCTTTGGGCTATTTTGAAGGTGGCGTTGACGGTAAGTTTCGGGAACGCACTCTCTACGCTGTGACTCGTTTTCAGCAAGATTACAATCTGGTTTCTGACGGCTGCGCTGACACTGCTACTTTGACTGCTATCGATGCCCAGATGAGGCAAGCTGAAATTACCTCATGGACTGAGGAAGATGATCAACAGAGTAATGGCGGAGATTTTCTAGAGTTGGGCGACAGAGGCCGACAAGTGGAATTTGTGCAGCGGCGGCTGCAAGAATTGGGTTATTACAGGAGCCAGATTCACGGTTGGTTCGATCGACCAACTCAGGCAGCTTTGATCCGCTTTCAGAGGGATAGCGGGCTGTTTGGGACTGGAAGGGTCGATCGCAGCACTCGATCAGCTTTGCGGCAAGGTAACAGGCAGGCGGCAGAGCCTGTGCCGCAAATGGTTGCTGGTCTGCGACGGGGCGATACTGGGCCTGCTGTTCGACAACTTCAGTCTGCCCTCAGCAGTCTGGGCAAAAACCCCGGCCCGGTGAACGGAGTCTTTGGAGCCGAGACCGAGTTTGCGGTGCTGTCGTTTCAGGAGGAACGCAATTTGTCACCGGCGACGGGTATTGCCACTCCGGCGACTTTGGCTGCGCTCCAAAATGGATTAGCTGGCCGGGTAGCTGTTCCTGCTGTTCCAATTAGCAGCAGTTTCAACTCTCGATCGAGCATTCAGCAATTACAAAGGCGACTGCAAGACCTCGGCTTTTACGCAGGCCCCATCGGCGGAGTTTTCGATGCTTCGACGAGAGACGCCCTCGATCGAGCTCAGCGCAGTTACGGGGTCAGCAGCGACGATTTGTTGAGCCAAAATTTTTAGCCCCAGGCTTGGGGACGCTACATCAAAGAAATCGGGTTTCTCGTTTCCGACTCATTCCTGAAATGATGTATTTTTCTGAAGAAACCCGGTTTCTGCGTAACTGTGATCGCACTTGGGCTACCGATTTTTGTTAAAACTTGTAACAAGCCGTACTTGAAATGCGAAAATAGTGTACTATCACTCGATTGAATCCGGGGCGCTGCTGCCGTTCTGGGCGATCGACCTCGGACAAGACCAATTGCTGGAAACCAAAGACGGCCATCCCATCCGCAAAGCTTCGTGGCAAACCGTATGAATGGTTAGCTGGCAGTCTAGCAGGTGCAACCCAGACTTTTCAGCTTGCTTCATGCCAATTTTTAAAATCGAATCGTTGTTAAATTCGATCGTTCTGTTGCACTGAACGCAGACTAGGTGGTGGTGGTGATGCGGGTAAGGCTGGTTTATTTCATAGTGTTTGTGACCTTCTGCTAGTTCGAGTTCGCGGAGCAGGCTCATCCTTGCCATTAACTTTAAAGTTCGGTAAATGGTGGACAAGCTAATGTTTTCTCCGCGATTTTTTAACAAAGTGTACAAATCCTCCGCACTCAGGTGATTGCCTTTGGGGAGGTTCTGAAACACGTGCAAGATGGTTTCCCGTTGGGGAGTCATCCGCCAGCCTTTGTCATTGAGTTCGGATTTGAATGAAGACGCGGTGTAAAGTGCCATTGTGACCCTCTCAAGAAAGTCTGCCTATTGACAATAATACACAACGATCGAGATATTTTGCAAATATCGCAGCTTATTGAAAAAAGATTGAGAAAAAAATTTGGTTTTTGATATTGTTTGACTTTTAACCAGCTTTATGAATGAAAGCATCCAGGATACAAGCGCCCGGATTCATCCGTCCAGAAATAAAAAACCTGTATCGGATGAAACTTGCCCCCGAATTTATGCGTGGGGTCAATGCTTCAATTCTAAAATCTAAAATCTAAAATCTAAAATCGATTGACTTGCTGCAGAGGACAGAGAAGTGGTTGAGAAGTAAATATTGTTACTTCTTCCGAATGCCTCATGCCTTCTGCACAAGTGCCAAATGCCTTGCTCCCTGATTAATCGCGCTGATTGACCGGCCAAATTTAAGTCAGAGACTCCAGATAGTCGCGGACGCGGTTGCGACGCTTAGGTTGGCGGAGTTTTTGCAAAGCTTTGGCTTCAATTTGGCGGACGCGCTCGCGGGACAAGTCGAGGGCACGACCGATTTCTGCCAGCGAATAGGGGTGTCCGTCACCCAAACCAAAGCGCATCAGAATTACATCTCGCTCGCGGCTGGTCAAATCTGCCAGCAGTTGCTGCAAGTCGCGGTGCAGAGCTTCTCGCATCAGCATTTCTTCTGGGGAGATGCTGTCGGTTTCGAGTAAGTCGCCCAACTCCGTATCTTTTTCGTTGCCCACTTTAGTTTCCAAAGAAACAGAACGGGGGACTCGCAGCAAAACTTCTCGGACTTGGGGGGCCGTCATGTCCAACTCGACAGCGATGTCTTCGATCGTAGCTGTCCGACCTTTTTCTTGAGAAATTTTGCGCTGGGCTTTTTTGATTTTGTTCAGTTTTTCGGTAATGTGGACGGGGAGGCGAATGGTGCGGCTTTGAGTGGCGATCGCCCGCGTAATTCCCTGCCGAATCCACCAGTAGGCATAGGTGCTAAACCGATAGCCCCGCGTCGGGTCAAACTTTTCTACAGCTCGCTCCAGTCCCAGAGTACCTTCTTGTATTAAGTCGAGCAATTCTAAACCGCGATTTTGATATTTTTTCGCCACCGAAACCACCAGGCGCAGGTTCGCCTTAATCATGTGGTCTTTAGCTTCGACGCCTTCAGCTTGAATTCTTTCGATCGTCTCGACCGTCATCTCGGCTAACTCGGCCCACTGGCGCTTGCCTTCGGACATAATTCGCTTGAGTTCTGGCACGTCATCGACCCCGGCAGTTAATGCCCAGCGTTCCAAGGAAGGTTTATGTCCCAACTGTGCTGCTAAGCGATCGCGCACTTCAATTAAATGCACGAAGCGCCCAATTAGCCCTTCTTCTTGGGATGCGACGGTGTTGCGTAATTCCAGCAATTTGATATAGCGCTGAACTTTTTGAGCCTCCGAGACTTCTTCGTCTCTACCCAAGAGACGAACCCGACCTATTTCTTGGAGGTACAGGCGCACTAAATCTGTAGTGCGACGGTTGGCATTTTTTTGCAATTTGGCTGCTGGGTCTGCATCTTCTGTCTCTGCTGGGTCTTGGTCGAGCAGTTCGTCTCCAGCTTCTTCAGCATCTTCATCCAACACATCACCTTGCAAGGGATTGACTCGCAGTTGTTCGTCGAATTCAGCTTCAGCGTAAAAAGAGGTGGCTGGCATAGTGATTTTCTCAGTTGCTCCGGTGAAAAGATGCTACGCTTAGCGGTTTTTTATAATTAAGATGCCCACTTGGTTAAGACGAAGCATCACCGCTTTGTGTTTCTTTACTAACTTTCCTGACTTTTCTGCTGTTGGAGAGATCGAACTTTTGCTGCCCCACTTGTTTTACCAAGATTCTGGAAAACGCTAAGAACTTTCTGATGTAACAGGTTGAAGGCCCGAAAAGTGTGTTGTACTTCTTTGTTTATGTAGCTAGTATAGATAGTGACTCGCTATAAACAAGTGACGTTAGTCAGAAGTTAAGTTAATCTTCATCACCAATAAGCTGGTTCCCGATCACTTCGGAAAATTAGCCATTTTTTTAATAAAACTTTATATAACTCGGCGCTCTTGATTAAATACGCGGCAGTGGGCGCAGAAGTTTAATCCATTATAGAATAGGGGTTTCAGAGTTGCTCGACTCCCCAGTACCGAGTTATTGGCTGACGCAAAAACCGGGTTTCTTCCTCAATTTTCTGGATGAAAACCTAGAAGTGTGAGGAAGAAACCCGGTTTCTGGATTTTTTTTAGGTAAGTCGCGACTTTGAGGTGGCGATCGACCGATAATTGTTTTGCTGTTGGCTGCTGCTTCTCGCTTAAGATCACGCCCCGAACACCAGCATCTGAAACCGGGTTTTTGGCCCAGGGCCTGCATATCAAACGCAAGTTTTTCCTCGCTGTTACCCGGTTGATCTGGTTTTAGTGAGAATGGTGCGATCCTCTTCGAGGGCTTCGCTAACGGGCGTGAGTCAACTCAAATTAAAATTGCTAGCGTGGGTAAAGTTTCATCAGTTCCCTCACCTGTTCGGCGTGATAGGAACTGCGAGTTAAGGGAGAAGCGACAACTTGCAAGAATCCCAAAGATTCGCCAAACTTTCTCCAAGCATCAAACTGTTCTGGAGGCACAAAGTTTTCTACGTTCAAGTGCTTTTGAGTCGGTTGCAGGTACTGTCCAACTGTTAAAATATCGCAGCCGACAGCCCGTAAGTCCTGCATCGCCTCCCGAATTTCGGCGTCTGTTTCTCCGAGTCCCACCATGATGCCGGATTTGGTGTAAACCCCAGGTGCGAGTTCGCGGCTTCGCTGTAATAGTTCCAAGGTGCGATCGTACTTTCCTTGCGGCCGCACCTTGCGGTAAAGTCGCTTTACGGTTTCGGTATTGTGGTTGAGTACCTCTGGCCGGGCTGCGAGAATGATTTCTAAAGCCTGCCAGTTGCCGCACAAGTCGGGAATCAAAACTTCTATAGTTGTATCGGGCATCGCCGATCGCACTGCTTGAATGCACTCGACAAACTGAGACGCGCCCCCATCCGGCAAATCGTCCCGGTTGACAGAGGTAATCACGACGTGGTTGAGTTTGAGCCGCTGCACCGCTTGCGCCAATCTTTGGGGTTCCGTGGGATCTAATGGTTGGGGCTTTTTCTCAAAATCGATGTCGCAGTAAGGACAGGCGCGGGTACAAGCCGGGCCCATAATCAAAAATGTCGCAGTACCTGCGTTGAAGCATTCGCCGATGTTCGGACACGACGCCTCCTCGCAAACCGTATTCAGGGACAAATCCCGCAAAATTTCTTTGACGTTGCCGACGCGCTCCCACTGGGGGGCTTTAACTCGCAACCACTGGGGCTTAACTGTCACGTCTGTCTCCGCCTGAGTAGTGTTTTACAAATAATTATATACGAGCTTGCTCAATTTTGACTTGAGTGTGATAAGCTAAAAATCTATTGACTAAATCCGGGATGTAGCGCAGCTTGGTAGCGCACCTCGTTCGGGACGAGGGGGTCGCAGGTTCAAATCCTGTCATCCCGATTATAAAATTAAATTGGATATGCCCCAGCAAGTGAGTGTGTTTTGGGCGATCGTCCGGGTGTGTATATTTTTGGTACGCATAAATTAGTCGCTCGGGCGATTCCCTAGGGGATAGCTGCGCTTCACGGACTTGTTAATTCGCCTTGGCTAAAAAATTAACTGTAGCGACTGTTTTGGCAGAGGGAATTAGAGAATAAGGCGTAAAAAATCACAGCAGCAGTAGAGAGTAGCGAACAAGTCTTTGCCTTCTCCCTCTGTGATGATTTGGAACAGTGTTTTATCACAGGTACTTGCTTAATACTGAGAACTTTGACCAAGGTTTGAAACCGGAGGTCAGTATAAATACTGCAATAATTCTTAAATACAAGTTCATCACGATTTACATCTTGAGATAGATGAATTAATAGGTGAATGAGCTTATAATAAAACTTAATTGCTAGCGTGTCTAAAATCCACTCAAAAACCGGAGGATATTCCAATGCAAATAAGTGGCAAAGCCTTCGGCTCCTGCTCTCGCTGCGAAACAGTACCAGCCAAAATAGAGAACCGCGGAGGTCTATACCTGTGGTTTCCAGTATATCATACGCTGACCAAGGTTATTTCTGCACTAACCAAGGCTGAATTTGAATTCCGGCTGTTAGAAGAGAGCAAGTGTTTGTACATTATGCTTGAGGGAATAGCAAAAGAAAAGTTTAACGCCCTAGCATCATCGGTGCTGACAACTCAAGAGTTGAAAGAGACAAAAGTTTTGTGGATGCGGGAAGTTGAACAGCCAAAGCTTAGCGATTTTTATCGCAGCACTTCCTTAGACTCTTTTATTAATTTGAGTAACTCTGATTGGCTGTTAGATTTATTGTCCGAAGAACGCATTACTACGCATTTTCAGCCTATTGTTTATACCTCAGATACTTCTAAAATTTTTGCCCACGAAGCGCTGCTCCGAGGAATTGACGAGCAAGGAAACTTAATTTATCCGGGTCGGATTTTTGCCCAAGCAGAATCAGCAGGCCTAATTTTTCAACTAGATGTTTTAGCCCGGACTCGCGCTATCCGCGAAGCCCATGTTTACGATATCAAAGAACTACTTTTTATTAATTTTTCTCCGACTTCAGTTTACGATCCCGCTACGTGCCTGCGAAGAACAGTACAGGCTATTGATGAAGCTGGAATTCCTCACAGCAATATTGTTTTTGAGGTAGCGGAATCTCAGCACCCTCCTGATCTGGCTCACTTGATTAAGATTCTGAGGTTTTACCGAGAAGCGGGATTTTTAATTGCCCTGGACGATTTTGGCAGCGGTTCTTCTAATTTAAATTTGATGCACCAACTGCGTCCAGATTTTATTAAGTTAGATATGGAATTAATTCGCAACGTCCATCAAGATTATTATAAGGCACTAATTACTGAAAAGATGTTAGAAATTGCGGCTCAATTAGAAATTAAAACTATTGCTGAAGGTGTGGAAACTTTGGAAGAGTTTGAGTGGGTGCGGCAACGGGGAGCAACTTTTGTTCAAGGTTATTTGATTGCTAAGCCGACTTCTCCGCCGATCGCAGTTACGAGCTATATTGGTGCTGAACCAGTACCTATTTCTGCTTAAATGGTTTTCAGTTGCGATTTGGCGCTACATTTGCTCGTTCGCAGGCAGAGCCTGGGGACGCATATAGGAAGGCTCTGCCTCCATTAAAATGAGACAAGGGTTTGGAGGCAGAGCCTCCGGATATTCATTACCAGGCTATGCCTGGTAACGAGAATGACTAGCATTTTAAACGCTCAAATTGCGCCGCAACAAGCTTTCTAAGGATTCCATTCTCATGCCGTAGATTGATTCCAAGTTTTGCACTTCTTCGGGAGTGCAGAAATACTCGTTACCCAGCAATACGCGCAAAGTTCCTAAGTCTTTTTGAGCTTGAGGATTCAATAAACCCAAGGCATTTCTCAAACCGTCAAACACAACCAGTGGCGGGTTGATTACCATCGGTTCGCGATTGAATAAGCGTCCAAAAATGCGGGGAATGTCGTCTCTTGTGAGCACATCCGGACCACCGACTCGCAGAATTTGGTTGCGGGCGCCTTCGACTGTTGGCGAGTCTGCGGCAATCTTTGCTAAGTCGTCGGTACTGACAACAGATGTGCGGTTTTTGCCGTCGCCAATCAGCAGGTAAAGTCCGGTTTCTCGAAATCTTTCTGCTAGGGGTAACAAGCTGGAAGCAAAACCGGCAGGCCGCAAGATTGTATAATTCAAGCCGCTATTTTGCAGGTATTTTTCTACTTCTCGCTTGGCTTTGAATACTGCGGAATCTTCGTATCCTCGATCGACTCCCAGTACCGAAATAAAGACAAAGTGCTGCACTCCGGCTTCTTTGGCGCAGTCGATTAATTCTATGTTAGCGCGGTAATGTACTGCTTGAACGTCGCCGCCGGTGCCGTGGCTGCTGATGATGTATTGCACTCCTTGGCAGGCTTTTTTAATATCTTTGTCTTGTTTTAAGTCGCCGATAAAAATCTCGGCGCCTCGGTTTTCTAGTTCAGAGTAGCGAGATGCGAGGCGAACGAATGCGCGGACAGGCTTTTCTTGCTGTCGGATTTCTCGTACAATTCGGCGCCCTAGCGCGCCTGTTGCTCCGGTTACTAAGAACATGATTTTTAGTTGTTGGTTGTTACTTACATCTTGCACTTTTCTCAATAGTAAGCAAGATGCCTGTACCACAAAGAGTTAATTTTCTTGTGGTGTGGGCATCCTGCCCGCCCATCCAAGGCTTATTGAGAATGGTGCAAGATGTCAATTGTTATTAACCTTATAACTTATAAATCAAATTTCGACAATTACGGGGGCGTGGTCGCTGGGTTTGATTAATTTTCTAGGAGCAATATCTATTGTACAGTTTTTTGCTTGTTCGTACAGGGGAGGGCTAAGATAATGGTGATCGATTCTCCAGCCGTTGTTGCGGGGAAATGCGGCGGCGCGGTAGTCCCACCAGCTATAATGGCCACCTTCTGATGTGAATTTGCGAAAGGGGTCGTTTAATCCTAATTCTATGATTTCTGTGAGTGCGAGGCGCTCGGCGACAGACAAGCCGACGGAGTTAGCATTGGCTTTGGGATTGTGGATATCTCGATCGTCCGGGACGATGTTGAAGTCGCCGCAAATGCACAAGTTGGGGGATTTATCTAGTGCTATTTTGAGGTATTCTTGCAGCAGTTGGAGCCACTTTAGCTTATACTCATATTTCTCGCTGCCGACTTCGGAACCGTTGGGAACGTATACGCAAATAATGCAAATATCGTCTATAACCCCGGCTATTAGGCGTTTTTGTTCGTCAAAAATACCTGTGGTTTCTTCGCCGAGAATGGGGGCAAATCCGGTGCTGATTTGCGTTAGAGGCGATCGGCTAAAAATGGCGACACCGTTGTAGGATTTTTGACCGGAAATGTAGCAGTTGTAGCCGAGGTTGGTGAAGGGTTCTAGGGGGAAGTCTTTGTCTGTAACTTTGGTTTCTTGGAGGCAGAGAACGTCTGGGGAGTTTGTGTGCAACCAGCTAGTAACGTGTTCTAGGCGGGTGCGGATTGAGTTGACGTTCCAGGTGGCGATTTTCATTAATACAGTAATCCTAACGGTGATGTGGGGGGAACCCAAATTCGAATGACTCGGCGCTTGAAAGAGACTGTTGGCGAAGGTCGGAGGGGTGAAACCCCTCAGACATCGCCATCCTGAATAGGCAGAATGATTGTGTAATCACGCAGCATATTAAATAATTTATTATGACTCTTCACCCCCGCGACTGCTCGTCAATTCCAGAAATGACAGCAACTGTTGCACGGGGAGCATGTCACTTTTGCAGTGAGTAATTATACTTATGAAGTTTTTCCCTGATTTCCAATTAACCCGTTCAAGTAAGCACAACTCGGAGCTAA